>JALEHL010000153.1 GCA_022770665.1 Bacillota bacterium | reverse complement strand
GAAGTTCCGGTTTCCCATTTAGATACGGCCTGCCGACTGACACCGATGGCTTCTGCCACAAACTCCTGGGTCATATGGCAGCGTTCCCGATTTTCTTTCAGTGCTTCCCCCAGAGACATGGCGACGGATTTCTTTTCTTTGCGTACTTCACCACTTCGAAGATACTTTCGAAGTGCTTTGATGCACAAAACAATGAAATAAATAATTACGCCTGCAATGGCAAGATAAATTGGCAATGCGATTAAAATTGAAATGGTTACATTTTTCATACGATTTCTCCTTCCCAGAACTAAGATGATCTGATGATACCGTATTGCCGCAGTTTCTGCCACCCACTATCACGCAACTTTCCGTTGCTTTGAAAGAATCCGTATCTATACATTCCGTTCCATGGGCGTGAACCGGATTCCATCCTGAATCTGCTCTTGATCCGTATCATGGAAACCAAACCGATGGTAGATTGGAATGGCATAATGGGATGAATTTACCGTCATTCTGCCCTGATACACTTCATCCACACAATCATCTGGTGCTTCAAACTCCCGAAAAAAAACCTTGCGGTAAAGTTCAAGCGCAGCCTGGTATTCTTTCCGTTTCAGTTCTCTGATTACAATTTCCGATTCAGACACCCCTTGCTTTCTCCTGCAGCCGGATCAGGTCTGCTGTCATCTGTCTGGCTGCATAACATTCCTGCAGCCATGAAATCCCATGGGCGCAGAGAAAGATCACCAATATGCAGATTGCAAGCTGCAGTGCCGTGCCATCTTCGCTCCGGGCGCCGGAAACCCAGAGCACCAGCAGTTCAATCAGGACCAGCTGCAGCAATTTCCGCAGCATATACGCTTTTATGGTCAATTCGTGCCGGGAAATCATAACCACGCCCGGAAGCGTGCCGCAGGCCGCAAAAATCAGAGGCGCAGCAAAGGCACTGTATCCGAATTCCGCTTCCGGCTCCATACACAAGCCGAGAAGCAAGATAGCTGCCGTGATCAGGGTCACCAGTGTGAAATAGACTGTCATCATGCGAACGAGGAAACTTTTTATAGATTCACTCACAAAGAAACACCGCCTTTCAGTGCTTTTTTCAATTCAGGCACATATTTACGGGAAATCACCACTTCTTCCCCGTTTTTCAGGATCGCTGTAAACCGTCCCCCTGCAGCAGGACGAATCGCCTGGACTTTCAGAAGATTCAGGAGAATGGATTTTGAGACCCGCAAAAAATATTTTTCCCGAAGCATCTCCTCCAGTTCATACAACCGCTGCTTCGTCTCATAGACCCGACGGCCGCTATAGAGAAACACCCGGTTATCCACGGATTCAATATAGTAGATATCTGTGACAGGGATCTCATACTGTCGGTTCTCGAAGACACCCGTCAGATGCCCTTGCCTCGATTTTACGAAAGCGGCGATCTCCTGCACCTGCTCACTGACCCCGTGACAGCGTATTTCCACCATCTCCGGCTGGTTTTCAGCAATTTTCAAAATCCTGACGTCCATACTGCCTTTTTCCTTAATAACTTTCTTTTATATTCAGTTCGCCTTTTCCCTTCAGATAATGGTCAAAATACTGCAGCACGATTTCGTTCATGATTTCGACGCATTCCCGGGCATCTCGGCTTCCCGTCCCCAGTTTCGTAGCAAGGATCGGAGAAAACAGCGGCAGATCCGTGAAGTTCATATGCTCACTGCCCGAAATCCAGGTTTCCATGCCGTCCTTTGCATGTTTCAGCACATACCAGTTGGTATAGGCTTCCCTCTGTTCCATATTCACCTGATGGTGTTCCTCATTATCCAGTGCCAGAACCGGTACCGGGTAAGGTGTTTCATAATGCTTGTATGCTCCGTTTTCAAAAGCAATCCGCTCTCCCAGCATGGTTCCATCGATGTCAATGACCGCATCAATGTCCTCACGGTCGCGTCCCAGCTGAACACTGGCTGCACCGCCCAGGGAATGACCCATAAGCCCGATCTGCTCCAGATCCGCATTTGCAAGGATCGTGCGGATATCAGAAGGAACCGCATCCTCTTCCAGACTGTCCAGTACGAAACACATGTCCGCCGTTCGAATCTCCAGCCATTTATGGGAAATCTCCTGCACTTCTTCCGGTGCTGCTTCGTCTGAATCGACACGCATCACTTCGTTCAAAAATTCAGGGTTTACAGTAATCAGTTTTCCGTCGCTATCCTTGGTAAAAAACGAATGGTACGGATGATCCATGCTGACCACCACATATCCATGACTTGCCAGTTCCATATAAGTGGAAGTATTGCTCTGATAGTACCCAAATGCCCCATGAGAAAATAATACCAGAGGAAACTGCTCCGCGCCAGTGTTTTCTGTATCCGGATAGTAGAAATATACCGGCACCTCCCGAAATGAGCCATCTGATTCGAATGTCTCTATGCGGCTTTCGTCCACCAGAATGGCAGAGGCCTGTTTCACTTCATACTCTCCCGTGGTCGGTAGTCCCGCATATCCGGTGAACAGGAAAGCGGGCATCAGTGAAATCCCGAGGACCAAAATCCCCATGCACGTGCTCACTGCAGCGCCTGATTTTGATTTTGGGCCGAGGGCTTTTTTTCTTTTCAAGAGCCAGAAAACCAGAGATACTGCCAGCCTGAGAAATAAAACCAGCAGACAGATTTTGAACCGAAAACTGATTCCGCCTTCTGAAAGCAGAACCACGAGAAGAAAGACCGCTGTCTCCACAGCCCGCACAGCAGTACTATTCCGCAGCCAGTCGCCCTTTCTTCCCTGCTTCTTCAGCGTCCAGACCAGCAGTCCGACTTCCATCACAGTAAAAATCCCGAATAATACAAATCCCATGTATGTCACCTTTCCTTTCCAAAGTATTGATAAGATAACTATACACGGGATTTTCTTTTTCTCAATATCTCAGCTGGTAAGATGCGTTTTTTCAACGTAAGATGCTATTTGTCGTTCATCTGTGAAAGATAGGAATAGAGAATCAATACAACCTCCGCTGCCGACATGACAATGGCCATGAGAAGCGTCAGCAGAAGCGATTCTGTCTTCGCATAAACAAGAATACATAAAACCAGCGCGACCGGAATCAAACATAATGCGGTTACCATTCCCAGTTTGCTCTTGCGTTCTTTTTTATTTTTCCCCTTTTCCGAAGCTTTCTGTTCTGTAGGCATGTTTCCCCTCCTGATTTTCCCTTCATACATGAGCAGCATTTTCTGTCTGCAGAACTATCTTAACACCTGACGGCGTTTTTTTCAACCGCTTCCTCAGTTCCATGACTCATAGTTCTTTTTCATAGCATAAAAAATCCTGTTCAAACAGCCGGCATTCCCCAACCATCCGGAAATCCATGTGGGCGTAGGAGCGGATTGCCTTCTCATTTTCACGATTTACGAGGAAATGAACGCTTTTGCAGCCTCTGTTTCGCAAAATCTCCATGGCATACTGCAGCATCTGCCGGGCAATTCCCTGATTCTGTATTCTTTTCGCCACAGCAAGACGCGAAAGACCGACAGAAGGCTGCAAATCTTTCGACCAGCAGGACAGCGCTTCAATTTCCTCTTCCCGGTCGATGGAAATGGCAGCCAGGATTTCGCTTCTTTCATTTTTAAGTATGAACAGATCACCTCTGGACATGTCTGCCTCGATTTCCTCCATCGCCGGGTAGAATTCATCCCATGGGCAGCATGCACTTCCCACCTGAGAATGGTACAGCTGCAGGATTTCTTCTTTCTCCTTCGGTTCCGCAGGCAGGAATCGGGTTTGATCCTGATGTCTTGCTTTCTTTCGGTCGCAGGCAAGAATCGCATAATAGGCTGCATCACAGATTCCCTGATTGTTCCAGTCAGACTGTCGTAAGGTGCCTTCATAACGCAGACCGCATTTGCGCATAACTGCGCCGGAATAGGGATTCCTTGGGTCATGTCTGGATTCCACCCGGTTTACGCCCACCTCGTCGAACAGAAAGTCCACAATGGCCTGCAATGCTTCCAAAGTAATGCCCTGATGCCACCACTTTGTTCCGATACAGTAACCGATATGCGCCATCCGGATTTTATCATCAATGCGATTATTCACTCCGATACTGCCGATGGGCTCATCGGTTCCATCCTTCAGGACGATGGCCCACTGGTAGTAATCTGCCTGACTGTAATTTGCACACCAGTTTTTCAGTGTATTCTCTGTCTCCTGCACATTTTTATGGGCAGGCCAGGTCAGATATTTCGTAACCTCGTCATCCGAAGCCCAGTTCTGAAACATGGCAGGAGCATCCTCCACTTTGAATCTACGCAGGATCAGTCGCTGTGTTTCTAATGTTTTCGTTCCTTTCTGTTCCATTTTTCTCCTTTTATGATTTCATCCGATGCAAAAGCCGCATCTTTACATGCTCCTTAAATTTCGGAACCGTTACGTCTTCAGAAAATGGCATGTAGAGCAGCGTAAAATAAGGCTCCGCAGTATCCGCTGTCTGAAATCCCCGCTTCGAAAGGAATTTCGGGTCAGACAGAAATGCCATTTTCTTCGGCGAAGAAATCACCGTGACTCCTTTTTTTCCCTTGGCCTTCGCATCTTCGATACATGCCTCCAGCAGCTCGCAGCCATATCCATGGCCTTTCAGCGATCCGGACACCCAGAAGCAGTTGATATGCATGAATCCGTCTGCATCAATCGGTACCCATGCATACTCGGCCGGGATATACTCAATGAAACACTTACCGCGCTGCACGGATTTCAGGAATACCATCCCCTCATCCAGCCGTTCAGAGAGCCAGGCTTTTTTCGAAAGCACCTGCGGATCTTTGCTTCCGGAGATTGC
>JALEHL010000152.1 GCA_022770665.1 Bacillota bacterium | reverse complement strand
CGAAGGTGGAAACCGTCATACCTCTAAGACCAGGAGTCGTTGGATTGTATTTTTTAATTCCCATTTTCTATTTGCCTCCTATTACAGTCCCTGGAAGAATTCAATTTCCTTACTCTTTTCCGTCAGAGTAACGATTGCTTTCTTGTAAGCAGCAGTTCTGCCAACATTTCTTCCCATTCTCTTTACTTTACCGTCATAATTCATGATGTTTACTTTAGCTACTTCAACACCGAAGATTTCTTCCACAGCAGACTTGACTTCCGTTTTGTTTGCGTCAACTGCAACTTTGAAAGTGTACTTCTTCTCTGCTGCAACGTCCATGCTCTGCTCGGAGATAACCGGTGTGAGGATTACGTCGTATGCTGTTCTCATTAGTTGTACACCTCCTCAATCTTTTTAACCGCTTCCTGCGTTACGATGAAGCTGTCGTGGTTGATGATCTCATAAACATTCATGGTGCCTACCAGTGCAGTTCTCACACCAGGAATATTTGCCGCAGATTTCACAACGTTTTCATCCTTCTCAGCCATAACGATCAGTGCCTTCTTGCCGGCCTTCACGTTTTCCAGCACCTTGACCATTTCCTTTGTCTTCGGTGCATCAAATTTCAGTTCATCCAGTACGATGATCTCTTTTTCTGCCACTTTGGAAGATAAAGCAGACTTCATTGCAAGTCTTCTCACCTTCTTCGGCAGAGTGTATCTATAATCTCTCGGCTTCGGAGCGAATACAATGCCGCCGCCGATCTGTGAAGGGTCAGTGGAGCTTCCCTGTCTGTGGCGACCGGTTCCCTTCTGTCTGAAAGGTTTTCTTCCGCCTCCTCTGACTTCAGCTCTGGTCTTGGCAGACTGAGTACCCTGTCTCTGATTTGCCAGGTAATTCTTAATCACTGCATGTACAGCGTTTTCATTCGGTGTGATCGCGAAGATGTCATCGTTCAGTTCAATAACGCCCGCTTCCGCACCTGCCATGTTCAGCATAGTTACTTTTGCCATTTGTGCTTCCTCCTTTCTGAAGTCTTATCTCTATTTGTCCTGACCTTTTACTGCGTATCTTACGCTTACCAGGCCGCCTTTATTGCCCGGCACCGCGCCTTTTACCAGCAGAAGGTTTCTGTCTTCAATAACTTTTACCAGTACCAGATTCTGAACAGTCACAGTATCTCTTCCCATTCTTCCCGGACCTGCATTTCCCTTAAACACTCTGGATGGATAAGTTGCTGCAGCCAGGCCGCCGGCCAGTCTCTTGTGCTTGGAGCCGTGGCTCATCGGGCCTCTGTGATGCCCATGTCTCTTGATGTTGCCCTGCGTTCCTTTTCCTTTGGAAATGCCGGTCACATCGATCTTCTTGCCTTCTTCGAAATCTGCGACAGTGATAA
Source organism: Bacillota bacterium (assembly GCA_022770665.1). Taxonomy (GTDB): domain Bacteria; phylum Bacillota; class Clostridia; order Peptostreptococcales; family Anaerovoracaceae; genus RGIG7179. The sequence continues at coordinate 17,791 of JALEHL010000152.1, read as the reverse complement.
CCTGTCCCAGCTCGTAGTTTTCGCCTTCTTCGGTTCTGAACTCAGCCAGATATTTCTTGGTGGTGACGCCGGCCTTGGCGAAATGTCCGGTCAGCGGCTTGTTCACTCTCTGCGGCTTCTGGTCTTCAAAACCAACCTGCACTGCATTGTATCCGTCGGTTTCCACAGTCTTGATCTGTGTCACAACTTCCGGACCTGCTTCGATGACGGTTACAGGGATCACATTTCCCTCTTCGTCGAAGATCTGGGTCATGCCCATCTTCTTACCTAAGATTGTCTTCATATTTTTCCTCCTGAATTCTTACAGCGGATTGCTCTGGTTTGGAACCGCTTCCCTCTCATGCAATCTTACTAAGGGGAGTACCCTTCGTCTGTTTGTGCTGCGTCTTTCGACTACAGTTTGATCTCAATGTCTACACCTGCAGGCAGATCCAGCTTGGTCAGCGCATCTGTGGTCTTCAGTGTGGCATTGGTGATGTCGATCAGTCTCTTGTGCGTTCTCTGCTCGAACTGTTCTCTGCTGTCCTTGTACTTGTGGACTGCTCTCAAGATTGTTACGACTTCCTTCTCGGTCGGCAGTGGAATTGGGCCGGAAACGTCAGCGCCGGTTTTCTTGGCAGTTTCCACGATTTTCGCTGCGGACTGATCCAGTAATGCGTGGTCGTAAGCTTTCAGCTTGATTCTGATTTTCTGTAATTCGCTCATTTTTTCCTCCTGATTTTTTTGTACTGTTTTCGCTATGCTTGTACAAGGGGTTCTGATGCTTGAAATATCAACGCATACAGTGGTTTGCTTGCTTCGTACACGCTTGCGTGCGTTTCTTATTTGCTACGCACAACAAAAGATCAAGCGAATCCCTTCGCCCCCATCGAGTGGGGACAATTCTCAGCGGAAATTCTCCTCTAGCACGGTAACTTCCCGCTTCATCGCCTTTCACAAGCTTTTTTAGTATATAACACTTGGGGCAAATATGCAAGCTTTTTTTCATAAAAAATCAAACTTTTTTTGATCTTTTTTTCTATGTATTCCAACGGTTTCCGGTCTTTCATTCAATACACTTTCTCACGCGTTTCTTTTTGTGGGTTTCTGACATCTTTTCTCTGCAAAAAATATCCTCCCGGCGCTTTTTCACGCCCGGAGGACACGTTTTGCAAAATACAGTGCAGATTTATTTTTTACGAGAGCCATCCTGTTCACGGTATCATTTTTCTTTCCCTGTTTCTTTCCCTGTGTATGGTGTATAAATAAAGCATAGGAAAATTATTCAGGAGGTACTATTATGAAAAAATTTTTTAAATGTGAACACTGTGGAAATATTATCGAGATGGTAGAAGATAAAGGTGTTCCTGTAATGTGCTGCGGACAGAAAATGACGGAACTGGTTCCAAATACTACGGACGCTGCTACTGAAAAGCATGTTCCTGTCATTGAAGTGTCCGGAAATGAAGTGACGGTAAAAGTCGGCAGTGTGGAACATCCGATGCTGCCGGAGCATCACATCGCTTTTATCATTCTGGAAACGACAGAAGGCACACAGAAGAAGTTCCTGAGTGTTGACGGAAAGCCGGAAGCAAAATTCGTTCTGGCAGAAGGCGAAAAGGTGGTTGCCGCTTACGAATACTGCAACCTGCACGGTTTCTGGAAAGCAGAAGCATAACAGACTGTGTGCAATTTTACGGATCATAAAAAAGGAACCGGACAGCCGGTTCCTTTTTTATTCTCTTTGAAGTTACGCAACTTTCTTGTACACCTTATTGGACCAGTGTCCGTAGTAAGCTTTCCCATCGATCGACTTATAAGCTCTTACCTTGAAGTAGTAGGTTTTGCCTTTTGTTACCTTCGTGGTGGTGTAGGAAGTCTTTGAGGTTGTGATAGCTCTCTTATACCCGGAAGCGGACTTGCTGGATTTCCATACCTGATATTTCACGCTGTCCGCTCCAATGCAGGAGTTCCAGGAAACCGTCAGCGCTCTCTTGCCACTGACTTTTGTCTGCCTGATGGCAGCCTTGCATTCGTATTCCGCGATAGCCAGCTTCTGGGTCAGTGTTTCCACAGCACCGACAGAAATAATGCTGATTCTTCCCTGCGGCTGGGCATATTCCTGCCCGACTTTTCCTTTCAGATTGTCCTGAATGTAGGTGATCAGCACCTGATTGTCAACCATGACTTCATCCTGCAGGACCTTGTTGTTCTTAAACATCACGAAACCGTCTCCGCCGGACTTGAGCATATAGTTATGAGATGCCAGCGTATAGGTCTTTTCCGGATCCAGCGGCTTGCCTGCAACTTTCACATTGGAAACTCTGTATTCACCGGCAACTTTTACAAATTCACCTTTATCGTTGACCTCTACAGATGAGGCGATGAACGGATTGATGGTATAAGTTAGGCCGGAAACCTGCAGGAAGCCTCCGTTCTCACCGGTTCCAACATTTCTCGCACCCATTTCCAGCGCATCCAGAATCTGCTGTCCGGTTGCTTCTACTACACATGCCATATTGCCGAACGGATGTACACTGATAATCTCTCCGTATGTGATGTCGCCTTTTTCAATTGGTACACGGATTCCGCCGCCATTTACAAACGCGATGTCCGCGCCCAGAACGATTCTATATGCGTCAGCACACAGATCGCCCAGATTCGTTTCCTGGCTTCTGACCTGTCTGTTGCCGTCCTTATCTGCAATTGCCAGGTCTACATCACTCTTTGCCACAACAGTATCCGAAAGTTTCTGGAACTTGGCCTTAATTCCGTCGATAAAACTGCTGGTATCCGCATCTTTCTCTGTGACTTCTGCAGCCGGAACCAGCGCTGTGGTTACTACACCTTTTGCAGAGATGGTCACCTTGCCGATGTTTTCCAGTTTGGTGCCGGTGGATACGGTTGCTACAGTTTTTCCATCCTTGTTCTTTTCCTGCCCGGCAAAGGTGCTGTGGGAGTGTCCATCCACAAAAGCATCAATACCGGTGGTGTTCTTGATCACTTCCGTGGAAGTCCAAGGCGTGCTTGCTTCATCGGTTCCCAGATGTCCCACTGCGACGACGTAGTCAGCGCCTGCTTTCTTTGCTGCGTCCACTGCCTTCTGCACGGCCTCATACAGATCTTTTCCGTCGTTGCCCTGGCAAAATCCGTAAATATATTCTCCTTTGCTGTTCTGGAAATAAGTCGGTGTGGATTTCGTAAAGGTTTCCGGCGTGCAGATACCTACATAAGCCACTTTTTTTTCCCCGTAGCTGACAATTTTATAAGCGTCAAAGACCGGCTTCCCTGCTGCATTGACAAAATTGCAGGACAGATAGGTTCCTTTGAATGCCGGAACGATTTTGTTCAGGAACTGATCCATACCGTAATCGAATTCATGATTGCCGGGAACAGCAATATCATATCCCACATAGTTCATGATGTCCGTCAGATACTCGCCCTTGGAGAGTGTGCCGATCACATCCCCCTGAATGGCATCACCGGCATCGACCAGAGTAACATACTTATTGGCCGTTTCCATCTGCTTCTTGTAAGCCGCCAGTCCTGCATAACCGATCGTCTTATCAATACCGCAGTGCACATCGTTCGTAGCTAGGATCACGATGTCCTCTGACCTGGTGTCAGCGGCAGTCGTCGTATCTGCCGCAGTGTCAGTCGCCGTTTCTTCTGCAAATGCCATGGACGGCAGCATTGCAACAACCAGCAGAACGGACAGAATGAGCGCGAAAAGTCTTTTTGTTTTCATAATTCTCCTCCGTTTTTCATTATCCTTTCTTTACGTTTGCGAAAGCTTCCCGGAATGAAAGCTCTGCTTTTTTCATTATAGCACAGTACACTTCCCTCGGCGACAGAAAGTTGTAAAATTTATGCAAAATATCCGTACTGAAGATTCTGCGTATCAGAAAAGCCGGAGAACCTCAAAATTCTCCGGCTTTCATTCCCTGTTCAGGCTCAGGATGTAATCTTTCTTGAAACCTTATTGGACCAGTTTGTGTAATAATATTTTCCTCCGATGGACTTGTATCCTCGAACTTTGTAATAATATGTTTTTCCCTTTATCAGTCCGGAGGTGTTTTTACAGCTCGTTTTGCTGGTGGATATCATCTTTTTATATCCGCTGCTGCTTTTGGAAGACTTCCATACCTGATACTTCATCCCTGAAATATCATCGCTTACCTTCCATGTGATCTGAATGTACCGTTTCCCGCTGCTCTTTCCGAATTTTGAGGACGCTGTGATCTCCGTGCTCTTGATCGCCAGGACCTGATCCTTCAGCTGCAGCTGTTTCGTCAGCGAAGCGATTTGGGCGTCGTAGTCTTTCATCTGCTTTTTCACCAGAGCGGCAACTTCCTGATCTAATTCGCTCTGACGCACCAGTCGGATAGAATCCACTCTTCCCTGCGACTTGCCGTATAAACTGCCGATACTCCCCTTCAGGTCATTCGAAATATATGTGATCAATGCCTGTTGATCTGTAGTGACTACAGTTTTCTTCACCGTCCCGTTCGTGAACATGGTGTATCCGGTTTCTCCGCCGAGAAGATTCTCTGTACCTGCAACCGTATAGGTTCCGAACAGGTCCAGTTCCTTTCCATTAATCATAATATTAGTCACACGGTATTCTCCTGTGATTCCGCTGAAATTTCCCATTCCATCCAGAGAAACGGACGGAATCACGGTTTCCTGGATATCATAGGTCAGACCAGAAATCTGTAAGAAACCGCTGTTCTGATTTGGATACATCCGGGCAGACATTTCCAGTGCATCCATCAGGTCGGCACCGCTGACTTCTGAAACACAAAGGCTCCTTCCCTGCGGCAGCACTTTCGTGATATCTTTATAGCTGATGCTTCCTACCGGCAGGCTGGTCCGGATCTCTCCGGACTCCACCAGTGCTATATCCGCGCCGGTAGCTGACCGATATGCGTCAGCACATAAATCGCCCAGATTGGTTTCTTTTTTATCGATCGTTCTGTTCCCGCTGGTGTCCGTGGCTTCCAGACGGCTAGAAGTGCTGGCAAAAGCAGTGGAAAGTTCAGCATTATAGCTTGTTTTCAGCGCCTCGATCCCGTCTCTGGTAAAGATGTCCCGAAGGCCGTAATTGCTGATCATGGACGCGGTAATGGTCTTATTCCCGGAAATTACCAGCTGGCCGAAGTGCTCCAGCCCCGCTCCGGCACTGGACAGCAGTACGGTATTTCCGTTTTTGTCCGTGAGCTTTTCCCCTACGACTGCTGTACGGCTTCCGCCCTGAATGAACGCCTGAATGCCTTCTGTATTTTTTATAACGGCAGCTGCACTGTAAGGGCTGACCGCATTTCCGCTGTTTGCGTAGGGCAGATACCCCACTGCAATAATATAATCCGCGCCGGCCGCTTTTGCCTGATTAATGCCGCTCTGCACTCTTTCATACAGTTCCTGCCCGCCGTTTTCGCTGCAGAAGCTGTAGACCGCACTGCCGCCCGCTGCCTGAAATGCCTCGCTGTTTTTCGACATGGTCAGCGGATCGCTGATTCCAAGGAAAGCCACTTTCTTTTCTCCAAAGGTCACCATCCGGTAAGGACTGAAGACCACGCTGCCGGTAGATGCATAGATATAATTGCAGCTTACATAAGAATGAACCGCTTCTTCCGCCAGAATATTTCTGAAATGGCTGACGCCATAATCAAATTCCCGGACGCCCGGCACTGCAGCGGTATAGCCTGCCAGATTCATTGCTTCAACGATATATCTTCCTCTGGAAACCGATGCCAGAAGCGTGCCGCTGACGGCATCTCCGGCATCAACAACCGCCACATATTTATTTGAGATCTGCTTTTCATTTCTATACGCTGCCAGACCCGCATAACCCAGATTTTCGTCCGCCTTTCCACAGACGTCCCCCGTAAAAAGGATCACGATATCATCCGACTGGCCGCTGCTGTCGGCTGCCAGTGCCGTAGACGGCATTAACATTGCCGACATGACCACCGCCAGAACTGCTGCCATGACCTTCGAAATGGGTTTCTTCCTGCTTTTCTGCATTTTCATGCTCCTCCCCAAGCCTTCTACGCCTGCTGCAATTTCGTACGTTTTTGCTTGCATCCTGTCCTACAGGTTCATTGCAATTTTCGAACCGATCTCCGCGTTATTCAGTACCAGCTGAATATTCGCTTCCAGACTTCTGCCTTTTGTCAGATCCTTGACGCGGGATAACAGGAACGGCGTGATCTTCTTTCCGCGGATGCCCTGTTCTTCGCATTCCTTCAGGGCCTGCTGAATCACAACATCGATTTCTTCATACGGAATCTCCTTCTCCTCCGGGATCGGGCATGCCACAAGCACACCGCCCTTCAGACCCATCTGATCTTTGGCATTGATTAGATCCGCAATCTCCTTCGGCGTATCGAGCCTGCAATCCGCAGGGCTGCCGCTCTTTCTGCTGAAGAAGGCAGGAAATTCATCTGCGCCATACGTGATCACCGGCACTCCGGATGTCTCCAGATATTCCAAGGTAGCCGCAATATCAAGAATAGATTTCACGCCTGCACAGATCACCGTCACATCGGTCATCTTCAGTTCTTCCAGATCTGCAGAAATGTCGAAGCTCTCCCCTGCGCCGCGATGTACTCCGCCGATTCCTCCGGTCACAAACAGGCGGATTCCTGCCATATTCGCCGCAATCATCGTGCCTGCCACTGTTGTCGCTCCATCCGCCTTCTGTGCGACAGCCAGTGGGAAATCTCTCCGGCTCACCTTCAGCACGTTCTTTGCCGTGGCCATATATTCCACTTCTTCTTTTGTCAGGCCGATTTTGATTCTTCCGCCGATAATCCCTATCGTTGCAGGAACTGCACCGTTCTTCCGGATCACATCTTCTACCGCCAGCGCGGTCTCCACATTTTTCGGATAAGGCATGCCGTGGGCAATAATTGTCGACTCCAGCGCAATGACCGGGGTTCCCTCCTCCAGAGCCTTTTCCACTTCCGGATTGATATCCATAAACTGCTTAAACATCGTTCATCCTCCTCATTATTTCTTCTCTGTTTATGTTTTCATTTACCGCCGACGGGCTCTCAACTGCAATCGATGCAGCAGCCATTCCCATTCTGGCAGTTTCTTCTATGCTTCTTCCTTCCGCCATCCCCAGCAGAATCATCGCGGAAAAGCTGTCACCCGCCCCGGTGGCACTGACCAGATTCACGTCCCCCGGCCGGATCAGTCCGCTGCTGTTTTCATCACAGAAAAATACTCCATCCCGGTTCAGCGTGATATAAACCTGCCGGACACCCTGACGCAGGAAACAGTCTGCTGCCCTCTTCAGGTCCGCCTCCGTGCTGATCGGCACGCCGGAAAGCACCTCCGCCTCAATCCGGTTCGGTTTTATTGCATAAAACTTTCCAATGCTCTTTTTCCCCTTTTCTGCCTTGTTCGCTGACACCGGGTCGAAGAATAACCGCTTTTCCTGCAGCATTGCGGCTGCCTGCTCCAGCATTTCCACATCCAGATTGGCATCCAGCGCAATAACCTCGGAGGAAGCAAGCAGCGCTTCGTTCTTCTGCAGAACTTCCACTGTCAGAGCGTTCAGGATTTCCATGTCTGACATGGCGAGCTCCATATCATGCTGATGATTCAGCAGGGAAAGATACATCGATGAAGTTCTCCCCTGCAGCGTTAAAATTCCCCGTGTGTCCACTCCCAGACCAGAGAGCTGTCTGACTGCACTCTGCCCCATGAAATCATCGCCCACGACAGAGATCATTGCCACATCTCCGCCCGTGCGTGCGATATTTTCCGTAATATTCCGGCCTACCCCGCCAAAAGCCAGGCGGATCTGGCCCGGATTGGAATCGCCCATGACCAGGGGCCGGAACGGGCTTCCTTCAATATCGATATTGATTCCTCCAATGACCGTAATATCTGCCATACTGCCTCTTTCTAAGATTGTTTTTCTTTATTCTTCTGCGATTTTCTCATCCCGCTGCCGTTCTCAGTCAACGAAGATGCTCCCGCCGATGAATTCTCTTAAAATCGAATTGTTTACTATAACCGAATCATCCTCGATAACCCGGAAGAATCGGAGAAAATTCAGCATACGGACCGCTTCACTGTATTCCGGCTCATCCGGCCGGATCTCCATCAGCAGAGGCTCCGCGTATTTCTTCAGCACACTGATTTCATAAAGATGCACAGAATTAAACAGCACATCGGCCTCATTGCTGAACGGGAAAATATTTTTATCTTCCCCTGTGCGGACCTTCGGCCAGCTCCGGATCGTACTCTGCGCAGAATGTCCCCGGTACTTGTAGTCACGGACCATCCGACGCAGCATCCGGTGATCCGTTGTCACGATCCGGTTGTGACTGTCAATGTTCAGCTGCGTCAGCGGACTGATATAAATCTTGAATTTTTCACTTTTCGGGATCTCCGGTGTCAGATCTTCATTCAGCGCATGGATTCCTTCAATCACGATCGGCTGATTCGGGCCGATGGATGTGATCCGTTTTCCGAATTCCTTGTGCCCTGTTAAAAAGTCAAAGGAAGGAAGATCCACTTTCCTGCCTGCAAGAAGATCATTCAGATTCTGATTAAACAGATGGATATCCACTGCATTCAGATTCTCGTAGTCCTTTTCCCCATACTCATCCAGCGGTGTCTGCTCCCTTTCCACGAAATAATCGTCCGTCCCCATGTACAGCGGATCCAGTCCGTTTACGCGAAGCTGAATGCAGAGTCGCTGCGCGAATGTGGTCTTTCCGGAGGACGACGGGCCTGCGATCAGAACGATCCGCTTTTTCTGTTTCGTGATCATATCGGCAATTTCCACAATTCGCCGCTCATGGAGCGCTTCGGAAAGCTGAATCAGTTCTTTTGCTTTTCCCTCTTCAATCTTGCGGTTCAGGTCAGAAACATAACTGATGCCCATAAGTCTGCCCCACCGGTTCTGTTCTCCAAAGGTCTGATACAGCAGTTTTTCGTCCACATAATCCGGAATGCGGTCCGGTGCTGACGGGTGCGGGAACCGAAGCAGAATGCCCCTTCGATAATTCATCAACTGAAAATAGGTGAGATATCCGGTTGACGGCACCATCTGTCCATAGAAAAAATCCCGATATCCGCCGATCTCATAAAACGGCACCTGTTTCTGTCTCTGGCTTCCCCGGGCCGCCTGAAGCAGCTCGATCCGCTCCGGCTGTCCGCTCCTGCGAAAGATCCCCTCAGCTTCTTCAATCGACACTTTTTCCCGTTTCAGCGGCAGATCTTCCTCCACGAGCTGATGCATTCGTGCTTCAATCTGCTTCACTTCTTCCGGTGTCACCGGTTCCTTCCGCTTTACTTCTGTGAAAAGTCCCTTATTTAATGCATTTTCTATATCGACTTCCACTTCTCCCAGTACATCCTCTACGGCTTTCAGATAAAGAAGCGTCAGGCTGTTCTGATAAATCAGGTTTGCCGCCTGAGTCCGCATATCCAGCAGTTCCACTTCAGAATCCTTTTCCAGTTTCCAGGTCAGTGACTCTACCACACCATCTACCTTCGCCGCCAGGATTATATAAGGAAGCCGGCTTTCAAATTTCCGGTAAATTTCCTCCACCGTAATCCCGGGCTGTTCCGTGATCTCTGTCCATTCGCCCCGCGGCTGCAGTCTTAATTTGATTTTCATAAATCGTTCCCCCGCAAAATAGTTTCGCCCGGCTTTTGCTCGCAGCTTACTTTATTATTATATCATACTTTTTCCCTTTTGGGTTAAAATACATGCTGAAAGGAGTGATAACTTTGAAAAAGCTGATTCTTATCCTGATGATCATTGGCGGTATCAACTGGGGACTGATCGGATTTTTCGGCTATAATCTGGTTGCATCCATCTTCGGCCCGAATCTTGAACTGATCAGCAGAATCATATATGCTGTGGTAGGGCTGGCTTCATTATACGGGATCTCTTTCCTGTTCCGTGATGAGAGAGTCCGGGCATCATAGAAAAACAGCGCTTCGATGCATCATCTGTCATCGAAGCGCTGTTTTTAGAATGATTCTTCCGGGAGCTGGAGTGCCTCCTCGACCTCTTCCTGCACCGGCTGGGCCAGCACATCCCCGGTTTCCGCTCCATCCTGCAGAATCTCTTGCTGCTGGAGTTTCTCTTCCGCCGGATTCTCTGCGGCATTCTCCTCTGCCGGAGACTGTGCGGCCTGCTCTCGCTTTTTGCCGCCTTTTCCTTTGAAATAACGGAACAGAAGCCACTGAAGCCGGTCTGCCTCTTCCGGATACAGCGTGATTCCCTTTCCCATGTGTTCATGAGACGGGTCCCAGTCGCGAATGTCTATCTTGGCAGGGCCGCCGTTCCACTCCACCAGATTCGCCTCTTTTTTCCATCCGCTCTGGTAAGACGCAATCACACCGATTTTCTGACAAATGTTGAATGAAATTTCCCGCTCACGTTCTGTAGCAGCCATATGATCTCCTTCCCCATTTCCCTTTGCACCATTATTTTACCATATGTTACAGTATTTTCAACAGCACTTTTTTTACACGTTTCGACATTTTCTGGTCAGGTGCATCAGAAACAGTCAGTATACGACAGAATTCTACAGGATCCGTCACGAAATATTTCTCATGTTCCCTATTTTTATTTCTTATTTCTCTTTCTTTTTTTCTGCTTTTCGGATTGCCGACAGAATTTTCGAAGGAAGTATTCTGCAGACCGTTTCCGGAATGGATGCTACACTGACGCGCAATCCTTTTGCCATTGGAATCAGGAAGATACCCTCCTGCTCCAGACAGGCCGCTGCTGCTTCAGGATCATTACATGGAACCGAAGTAAAGAAACCTGCATCAAACGGCACGATTTCCAGTCCGGCCTTCTGTGCCGCATCTTCAAAGGCTCTGCCGCGGCGCAGAAGCATATCGCGGAATCCTGCCCGCTCCTCCTGCACTCTCGCCAGAAGCTGAGGATCTTCATAGATTTTCGTCAGGATCATCTGTCCGCTTCGATTGCAGTTGGACCAGGCTGCACGTGCAGAGTATTCGCAGACGCTTTTGAACTCGTCAGCGATCTCTTTCGTCGGCGCCATGCAGATCACAGCGCCGCAGCGCATGCCGTACATCGTATAGGATTTCGAAAGGCTGTAGCTGATGACCGGCAGAATATGATCATCCAAGGTTTCCAGAATCGGCAGAAAACTCCTGTATTTTTCACCGTCTCCGGCGAAATCCAGATACGCCACATCTGCCAGCAGCGTGATTTTCTTTGTTTTCGGCTGGCTGTTCAGGATATCTGCCACCTGCCTCCAGTCTTCGTCCGTCAGAGAATATCCCGTCGGATTATGGGCCGGTGTATTAAGAATAATTACCAGACGTTCCTGCACCGCCAGTATTTCTTCGACTTTCCGCCGGAAATCTTCACTGTAAAACTTCCGGTTTTCATCAAACAGACAGAACGTGTCGACGGAGCGTCCCAGTTCTCCGGCAATGGTGCTGTAAGGCCCCCAGTACCAGTCCGTCAGCAGGATGCGGTCGCCGGCATCTGAGTAGTTGGCAATGGTGCTGTGGATCGCGCCGGTTCCGCCCGGTGTGGCCACTGCTTCTGTGAATCGGGATGGTATGAAACTTCCGAACGCATCTTTTTTCACGGCTTCGCGGAACGCCGGTGTTCCGGAAATTGGTGCATATTCTGCAAATTCTTCCGGCTTCAGACTCTGAAACACTTCATTTACGGAAGAAAGGACTACCAGCTTTCCGTTATCATCCAGAAGGACCCCCAGAGTTGCATTGATCACCTGATCTGCGCCCCGTTCTGCTGCCATGGCCTTCGCACGGTTATTGATCCCGAAATTCTTATCTTCTTTTGGAATTTTCCGCCCCTGCTGGGCTGCAAAAATAAAATCTGACATTGCTGCCTCCCTTTTTTTGATTTCGATTTTATTTCTCTGTCTCACATTCTCTGAAATAACGGTTCTATTCTATCATCAACTTTTATTTTTTACAAGTTCTCCATTGAATGAAAAAGAACTTTTCTGCTCATACTATGAGTAACAGGAGGTGAAATTATGCGTCAAGCAGAAAAAAAGAAACAGAAAGACAAGATTGCCATCGTGCTGATGCTGTGCTTCTGTGTCATTGCCCTCACTTCAATTTTCACGATCAAGTCCAATCTTCATAAAATCCGTGACAGCCAGAGCGACGTGCCTGTTTCAGAAAAGACAAAAACATCTGAGGAAGCCGCCGCGCAGAGGATCCCGAAAAATGCAGAAGCTTCCGATGAAGCCTCCGCGCGTGTTCCTGCGGTTGACAGTCTGGACGCCAGGAAAAGCCGCCAGAACGAGCCCCAGGGGCAGGAAAGCACCGAGGGCACAGATTTTGCGAAACCGGTCCGGGATGACGGTGCCTGTGTGTCCAACGAATTCGCCATGGATCACCTGGTATATTCTGTCACTCTCGATCAGTACATGGTACACTGCGGCGTAGATCTGGAAGCTCCAGCCGATACGCAGGTAACTGCCATTGCAGGCGGTACAGTGACGGCAGTCTATGTCGACGACCGGTACGGAAACTCTGTAGAGATCACACAGGACGGCGGCTTCACTGCGGTTTACTCCAGCCTGTCAGATGCAGCCATGGTAGAAGTGGGTGATACCGTTACAGCGGGACAAGTCATCGGCGGCGTCGGCTCTACCGCTCTCTTTGAATCGCTGGAACCTGCACATCTTCATCTGGAACTTCTACGGGACGGCGTCTATGTCAATCCGATGGACTACATTTCCATGTAGAAATAAAGCTCTCCTTCCTGCCTGGCAGCTGAAAGGGAGCTTTTTCTTTCATTTTCTTTCTTCTTCTTTTCTTCGGATCTTCACATAGCTGATCTTTTTCCCTGTTTTACGGAATTTATCCTCATACTCCGTCGTCACCAGGCGGCTCGCAAAATCCGAGTTGTGGAGATCTCTGGTTTCCTCGGCGATTTCCAGCCCGGCAAGGGGGATCTGCTCCAGTGTGAACGCAAAGAGCGCATCATTATCCGTCTTGAACTCCACGAATCCTTCCGGTTTCAGTACCTCGAAGTAATTTTCCAGCCGCCGACAGTAGGTAAGCCGCCGCTTCTCATGGCGCGCCTTCGGCCATGGGTCACTGAAATTCAGATAGATTCCGTCCAGCTCACCTTCCTCGAAATAATCTCGCAGATCGTGAACATAGTCAATGAACAGGCGAAGATTGGAGAGTTCTGCCTGTTCTGCTTTTTCCATTGCCCGGAGTATCACATTGGCCTGTCCCTCCACTGCGATATAGCAGTTTTCCGGCTCCTGCTGCGCTCTGGTCAGAATAAACTTTCCCTTTCCGCAGCCGATTTCCAGATACAGAGGCCGGGATACGCTCTGCCCGAAAACATCATGCCAGTGTCCGCGCATGGCCCGCGGATCTTCTATGACAAAACTGGAATTTTGTGCAAGGCGTTCTTCCAGATTTTTTATATTTCTCTGCCGCATCTTTGCTCCTCCACATCTAAACCAGCACAGATTCTGCAATCATCAGTGCCAGAAAACCGATCATCATGGCGATTGCAGCATAATCTCTGCCTGAAAGCTTCAGCTCATGCATCCGCGTCCTGTTTTCACCGCCGCGGTAGCATCTGGACTCCATTGCCATCGCCAGATCCTGCGCGATCCGGAAGGCGCTTACAAAAAGAGGAACCAGAATCGGTACCAGGCTTTTCGCACGATGCAGAAGATTTCCCGTCTCAAAATCCGCCCCCCTGGCCTGCTGCGCCTTCATAATCTTATCGGTTTCCTCCAGAAGCGTCGGGATGAAACGGAGCGCAATGGACATCATCATCGCGATCTCGTGTGCCGGCACGCCGATCCGCTTCAGCGGCGACAGAAGTCGTTCAATCCCGTCTGTCAGGGCCAGCGGCCTTGTGCACAGGGTCAGCATGGAAGATCCGATCAGAAGAAGTACCAGCCGGATTGCCATGAAAACCGCTTTCCGGAGCCCTTCCTCGGTGATCTTCAGGAATCCCCACTGCCACAGAACCGTTCCGTCGATCATAAACATATTCAGTGCGAAGGTGAAACACAGAATCAGAATGATGGGTTTCAGCCCGCGCATGATGTACGAAAGAGGCACCTTTGAAACGGCAATCACAATGCCCAGCGCTGCGGCGGCTACTGCAAATCCAGGGAAGTTGTCTACAATAAACAGTTCCACAATAAACAGCAGGGTTGCGATGATCTTTACCCTGGAATCCAGCCGGTGCACCCAGGATTCCCCGGGATAATACTGCCCTAATGTGATATCTCTGATCATATGCTGACGTTCCCTTCCGATGTAAGATATTCGTAAATTTCTTCAACTGCCTGCTGCGTCGACAAAATTGTCGGAGAAAGAGGCAGACCCCGTTCGCGCAGTGTTTCCGCAAACTGTGTGACCGGAGGCAGCGCCAGTCCCACTTCCTCCAGCTTTTCTTTCTGAGAGAAAACTTCTTCCGGTGTTCCGGACGTGACCAGCTTCCCGCTGTCGATCACAAGGATATGATCACACAGGCGAGCAATGTCTGCCATATTATGTGAAACCAGTATCGTGATATTCCCGGTCCTACGATGTACTTCTTCTATCATTTTCAGGACGTCTTTATGGGCTTTCGGATCCAGTCCTGCCGTCGGTTCGTCCAGGATCAGCACTTCCGGCCGCATGGCGATGACTCCGGCCAGGGCCACCCGCCGCTTCTGGCCCCCGGAAAGTTCAAACGGAGAGCGCGGCGCGATTTCTTCATAGTCGAGGCCGACCAGTTCCAGTGCTTCACGGACTCTCTCATCGATTTCTTCCTCGGATAATCCCAGATTTTTCGGTCCGAACGCCACGTCGAGCGCCACGGTCTCTTCGAAAAGCTGATATTCCGGATACTGAAACACCAGTCCGACTCGTTTCCGGATCTCCACCATGGATACTCCTCGTGCCGTAATGTCAGTATCGCCCACGATAATCTGCCCGCTGGTGGGTTTCAGCAGTCCGTTCAGATGCTGCAGAAGTGTTGACTTGCCGGATCCGGTATGGCCGATAATCCCTACCATTTCTCCGTCCTGTATCTCAAACGATACATCTTCCAGTGCCACCGATTCCGTCGGCAGCCCCGGTTCATAGATATGGGTCAGATTTTTCACCTGTATTGACATAAATACTCTACCATCTCTTCCGTACTGATTATTTTTTCCGGCACGTCAATGCCCTTTTCCCGCAGCATCTGCGCGATCTCCACTGCCAGAGGAATATCCAGATTCACTGACTGCAGAAGCTCTCGCTGAGAAAAGACGTCTGCCGGCGTGCCGTCCAGCAGCACTTTCCCGTCATTCATGACGATGACCCGTTCTGCAGCGGCTGCCTCCTCCATGAAGTGCGTGATCAGAATCACGGTGATCCCCTCTTCATGCAGCTGCCGGATGATCTCCATGATCTCCTGCCGTCCTTTCGGATCCAGCATCGCGGTAGGCTCATCGAAAATGATACACTTCGGTTTCATTGCGACAACGCCGGCAATGGCGATCCGCTGTTTCTGTCCGCCAGAAAGAAGATGCGGCGGTTTCTTTCGAAACTGTCCCATGTTTACCGCTTCCAGCGACTGATCCACTCTGCGCCGGATTTCTTTCGGATCTACACCCAGATTTTCCGGTCCGAATGCCACATCATCTTCAACGATGGCCGAAACAAGCTGATTATCCGGATTCTGAAAGACCATCCCCGCGGTCTGGCGAACATCCCAGATATGTTCTTCCTCTCTGGTATCAAATCCCCCGACATAGACGATTCCTTCCCCCGGGACCAGAAGTCCGTTCAGGTGCTTTGCCAGAGTCGACTTGCCGGAACCGTTCTTGCCGAGAATTGCAGTAAAGCTTCCTTTTTCAAAATGCAGCGTCACGTGATCCACTGCATTCTTTCTTTTTTCGTCTTCCTCTCTCTGATAGGAAAAGCTGATATCCTCTATGGCAATGATGTTTTCTTTTTCCATCTTTCCTCTCGTTTAACTGTAATATTTGTCCATATACCGTTTCAGATCTGCAGCGTTAAACTGTCCCGGAGCTGTGGACCGGCTGCCGCAGGCATACGTCATGACAGACCCGAAATCACCGCCGCAGATTCTGCTTGCTTGTCCTTCTTCGCCCATTGCGATCGCCAGAAACGGCTTATGCCCCTTCAGCTGGTTGTAAGCGTATGCGCCTTCCAGCAGTGCATAGGCATCTTCCTCCTGATTTGCAAAAGCGACAATAGCCAGCATATCTGCCGGGTATTTTTCCATCTTGATAAACTCTGTGGCAATCTCTTCTTTCGTCAGAATCCGTTCCAGCTCATGATAGGTCACAAGTGTCTTGGTTCTTTTTCTCTTCGCTTCCTTCAGAAGCTGTCTCAGCTCGCTGTTTTTCCAGTCAATATCAATATAATCCGCAGTACCCATTGCATACCGCAGCATCCGGTTGGTTGTTTCCTCTTCCTGTTCAGAGCCTCTGTACTGGAAAATAAATGTTTTTTTATGACACATCGCCTTGATCAGTTTCAGTACCTGGATAAACTCTTCTTTACTGTAATGGTCCACTTCCGAGTTTCTATCCGCACACCACTGCACCGCCTGGCAGTCATCGCCGTACAGTTCCAGTTCCGCTTTAATCTCCTCAATCGTCTTACAGTTCAGAAGCAGACAAATGTCCGGTCTCTTTTTCTTCGCAGTTTTCATTTTTCCCCTCACACCTTTCTATCCATTCCCTTCCGCAGCAGAAAATATACAAGCCACAGAATATGAAAAACCACAATTACGAGGAGTGCACAGCCGGTAAGATAACCTGGATATCCGAACCTGGTGCCGAGCAGCTCCCAGATCGGTACCAGCGGAGATCCTTCTGACGCCTCGTTCAGAAACATGAAATTCGTTCCAAATTCCCGGTTGAAACAGAATACAGGTGGTGCCAGCAAAAGAATCATCAGAACCGTTTTCCACAGTCCCGCATAATCCGGCCGGATTTCTCCAGCCCGAAGACGCATCACCACATATACCACGATCCATCCGTGAAACAGGAAACTATGTATGTTCATAAAATTCAGAAAAGGATACTCGGACCAGTTGCAGAACAGCAGGGCGGATATGGCTCCCGGCATAAACGCATAGGCCAGCAGCTGCCCTGTTACTGCGGTCACCTTCTCATTCTCTGCAAAAGCATCCACCGCCATCGCTATAATTGCATAGCTGCAGAGATGCAGCGGCAGATATTCAGCAGAAAAGTACCCTGTGAGGATCAGTTCCGTATCCCTGGACACTTCCATCAGGAAAAGCATTACGGCAAAAAACTTTCGAAGTCCTCTTCGTCTCTTTTTCAGATCGGGGATCCGCATTCCTGCCGGAACATCCACCGCATTCGACCGAAGGAATGCATCTTTTCGTTTTTTCAGTGTTCTCTCGCCGCAGTACCAGCTGCTGGTCAGAATCGCACTGATTATAATTACCGCCAGCCAGATCAGATGCCCGGCGCTGTACAGATTAAACCCCAGCACGGTTCCCTGTAATTCCAGCGCCTGAAACTGCTTGCTGTTCCAGAAAAAATATTTCAGATTCATGTCTATTTCTCTTTCCGCTCTTGTCCAATCAAATCATTTTATTACAATCTTTTTTATTTTAGCACTTTCTCCTCTGCCTGTCCATACTTTTCCTTCCAGTCGAACTATAAAAAGAGGAGCGCTTCGCGCTCCTCTTCTGTTTCCTCTGTCTTTCGTTCCGCTTTCTGCGATTATTCGATGATCTCCGTTACTACGCCGGATCCTACCGTTCTGCCGCCTTCTCTGATTGCGAAACGCAGTCCTTCTT
>JALEHL010000121.1 GCA_022770665.1 Bacillota bacterium | reverse complement strand
CGAAATTTGTCGAACTCTGTCGATCTTTGTCGGTAATGATGTCGCTGGACTTCAGCCCCACCCGGATAATGTTGATGTCGGCTGCGTCGAGAATCTTGTACATTTCCTTTGTCCGCTCCACGGCATCCCTCTCGGTCATCGGTGTATAAGCTCCGGACAGATACATGTCGTACAGTGCCGTGTCCCGGATCACCACCGTCGGATAGAGCCGGGCGATGGACGGCCCGATCTTCACTGTTTCCCGGGCAGAATACAGGTCCTTTTCCATGGTGTCGCCAGGCAGGCCGATCATCAGCTGGATCCCCAGGGTGAAGCCGTATTCCTGAATCAGGCGGCTGCTTTCATAGACGCAGGAGGCATCGTGTCCGCGGCCGGAAGCCCGAAGAACATCTTCATCAAAGGACTGCACCCCCAGCTCAATGACATCTACGCCCCAGCACTTCAGGTTGTCCAGAATCTCCCGGCTGATGTAGTCCGGCCGGGTGGACAGGTGTATCTGGTGGATCCTGCCCGCATCCTTGTAGGATCTGGCCACCTGCAGGAAGGCAGTCTGCTCTTCCATGGGAAGGCCGGTAAAGGAACCGCCGAAAAAGGCCAGTTCTATGGTTTCCATATGGCGCGGCTCCAAGGTGGAAAGCCAGGTTTCCACTGTCTCGCAGATATCTTCCGGCAGCACAGGCGTCTGATGGGCTGTGATCTTTCGCTGGTTGCAGAATACACAGTCATTGGGACAGCCGCGATGGGGTATGAAAATCGGAATGATGGCGTGTTTTTTCATGGCAGCTCCTGTTCTTCTATGATGGAACCGATGTCGGTCAGAGGAAAATCTGCAAAATCGACACATTGCAGGCCCCGAGCTTCGATGAAGGCGCGGATGCGGATCCCGTCCGGATGGGCGGACAGATTGCCGTGAAACAGAACCGCATCTCCCACCCGCCCTGCCGCGCCGCCCAGGAACCCGTACGGGTATCCTGGGAGCCGGACGAAGCCCGGCCCGGCCTCCAGTGCCTGGAGGCCGGCGCGGCGGCAGGACCGGAGAATTCCCTGATCCGCCGTAATAATCGAATTCGCATCGACCGGAAGACAGCTGCAGCGGGTATAACCCTGGGGGACGTCGATCAGCGTCAGACCTGCGGATTTTGCGAAATCGAGAAGCTGCGGATCGGTGCACTTCAGCTTGTGTATGAAATAGCTGCCCGTGCCGCAGGCGTTGTAAATCGCATCGGCAGGGTAGCGGGGACCGGGTCGGTCAGGATCTCCGTGAAACACGGCAAGCCCCGGACCGAGACTGCAGTGCAGCAGGTCGGGATGGTCGCAGATGGCAGGATCCACGGAAAGAGCGGGCTCCTGTCCGCAGAAAATCAGCGTGTGACCGGCGTTTCGCAACCATTCGGTCAGAGCGGGATGCGCCCGGCGTGAAATATAAATATTACTCATTCTATCATTATACACGAAAGGCGGGCGAGGGGCAACGAAGAAGACGATGTTTTTTTGACGGGGCGGAAAAACCGGTTGCCCTGCTGCAGACCAGACGGTATAATAAGTGAAGATACCACGAGGAGGAACCAGAAGATGCAGCAGATCGGAAACCGCTGGGACCAGATACTGGCCGGCGAATTTGAGAAGGAATATTTTCAGAAACTGGAGCAGTTTCTGGAGGAGGAATACGCCTGCCAGACCGTTTATCCGCCGAAGGAGGATATTTTCAATGCACTCCGCTATTCGGACTATGATGCGACCAGGGTGGTGATCCTGGGACAGGATCCGTATCATGAGCCGGGGCAGGCCCACGGCATGTGTTTTTCCGTTCAGCGCGGGGTGAAGATTCCGCCTTCGCTGGCAAATATCTACAAGGAGCTGGAGGATGATCTGGGCATACCGCCGGCCGGTCACGGCCATCTGGTGGACTGGGCGAAACAGGGCGTACTGCTGATGAACACGGTGCTGACTGTGCGGCGAGGCATGGCGAATTCCCACCGGGGAAAAGGCTGGGAGCAGTTTACCGATGAAGTGATCCGGAAACTGAATGCGCGCCCGGAGCCTGTGGTGTTTATTCTCTGGGGCGCCAATGCCCGTTCCAAGGAAGCGCTGATTAGCGGACCGCAGCATTTCATTCTCAGCGGAGCGCATCCGAGCCCGCTGTCGGCCTATAACGGCTTTTTCGGCGGCGGTTATTTCAGCAAAACCAACCGTTTCCTGGAGCTTTCCGGCATGGAGCCCATCCGCTGGCAGCTCAGTGAGTAGAGCCGGGAATGAGGCCCGGGAAAAAGAGCCGGGAAAAAATATTTTGCGAAGAAGCAGGAAATGACAATTTTCGACAAGGGATATGGTATATCGTGGAAGAAACGTCCGAAAGGCGGAAAAACGCGAAAGGAGTCATTGCAATGCGGAATTTCAGACATTCACTTCTCGCTGACATGGAGCTGGAACGGCTGTAGCTGGCGAAATGCAGTTAAGAACTCAGAAACCTGACGGAGGGAAGACTTAAGACCGGAAAGGCCGGAAAAAATTTGTACTATTGCGACAGCGGCGGGCAGCTGAAGTATATTTTGCCTGACAGCAAGCTTGCGGAAAAAGTGTCTCGCAGACATTTCCTTGAAAAAAGAATGCGGATTCTGATGAGAAATCTGGAAGGTCAGCGCCGTCTGCTTCAATGTTATGTGCCGTACGAAGATCTGAGTGTGGCAGATCAGCTGCCCCAGGTGTATCGGACACAGATTCTACGCCAGATCGAGCGAAAAATGGAGTGCCTGATTTCCGATGACGGCATGGCCGGGTTTGGAGGTCGTCCGCGGCATAAGACGCCTTCCGGTGAGGGCAGGGATTCGAAGGGTGAAGTAATCCTGTCCATGCAATTTGATCGTTATGATCTGAGGTACGAATACGGGCAGCCTTTGTTCTGGAATTATGATCTGTCTGAGGAGGCGAATCAGAGGAAGGCGGCTTTAGGGCTGCCGGACATGATCATTCCTGATTTTGTTTTCACGCTGCCCGATGGACGAAAGATATACTGGGAGCATCTCGGAACGGTCGGAAATCGGAAATATGCGCTGAAATGGATGGAAAAAATGCAGTTTTATCATTATATGGGTATCACGCAGGGAGTCAATCTGATTGTAACAGCAGATGACTGCAACGGAACCATTGATCTTGAAGCCGTTTCCGAGCTGATTGAGTCAAAGCTTGCACCCCTGCTCGCAAAATCCGGCCGACGCGGATAAAGAACATCCCCGCATGCAGTCTGCAAGGAAAAAGGGACGCCAAACGAGTTTTTTTGAGGCCGTTGGCGTCCCGGAACGGCTTCCGGAGCAAAATCTGCAGGGAAAAAGATGAAATTTACGCCCTTGAAATTATATATATTGGTATTTCTGCTGCGAAATTGGCAGGAGGAGCTGGCGAGAATGCTTTCGAAGAGGGTAATTCAATACCGAAAGCAGAATTTCTGATCACTGCGGGACGCCAATCGAATCATTTCGATTCGATTGGCGTCCTTTTTTGCTTGCGGACTTTTTTTCATCGCCGCAGGTCAGTGCAAGGCGGCCGGAAGCCTCGCGCCGATCACTGACCGCCGGCCGCCTCATGGCGGCCGGCGAAGGCAGGATGATTTTCGTCAGGTCAGCAGCCGGTCCAGCATACCGCCGAAAGATATGCCGGCGCTTTCCAGCATTTTCGGGAAGCGGCTGTGAACCGTCATACCCGGAATGGTATTCACCTCGTTGAATACGATCTCATGGTTTGGCGTAAGGAACATATCGACACGGGCGAACCCCCGGCAGTCCAGTGCCCGGTAAATCGTCCGTGCAGTTTCTGCGATCAGTGCCTCCGTTACCGGATCAATCCGCGCCGGAGTGTGGATACGCGAATCTGCCGCATCATATTTTCTGTGATAATCGAAGAAACCTTCTGCAAGCAGTTCGATCTCATCTACCCGGCCGGTCAGCAGGCCGTTCCGGCCGTCATCCATCACTGCACAGCCTATCTCAAAGCCGTCCACGGATTCTTCAATGATCACTTCATCGTCGAATGCAAAGGCCGCCGTTACAGCGTCCGCCAGCTGATCAGGCTGCGTCACGCGTGTGATACCGTGAGAGGAGCCCTCCTTCACCGGTTTTACAAAGAGAGGATATTCCAGCTCTCCTGTCAGGGTACGCAGGGCAGCGGAATCCGGTTTCTCCGAACCGCTTCCCCCAACGCTTCTCGCACTGTTTCGCGCGCCGTTTCCCGCACTGTTTCCCGCGCCGCTTTCTGCGGCGCGTCTCGTGTAGTCTGCCTGGCGCAGGATGACGGAAGCCGGAACAGAAATCCCCACGGAAGCTGCAATCTGATGGGCACGGTATTTGTCCATGCACAGGGCAGAAGAAAGGCTGCCGCACCCGATGAGACGGATACCGGCCAGCTCGATGAGACCCTGGAGACGACCGTCTTCGCCGTTGCGGCCATGAAGAACCGGAAGTGCCAGATCCAGGCGGGTATGTTCCACAGAACCGTCCGGGCAGAAGGTCAGAAGTCCGGAACAGTTTTCGTCTTCACGGCTGGGAGACAGGATGGCCGGCATGCAGAAAGGACTTAGATGCCAGGTGTCGGATTCCAGCTGCAGCGGCAGCGAGGAGAGGGGCTGCATACAGCGGAGCCATCGGCCGCTGCGGGTAATGCCTAGCGGAATGATATCATACCGGGTAAGGAAGGAGTCGCTGCTGAGCTGACGCAGCACAGCAGCGGCGGACTGCAGCGAAATCTCATATTCACTGGAACAGCCGCCGAAAAGAACCGCAAGTGTTTTCTTCATAATACTACACCTCCCTGGCCAGAAGCAGGGTGCGTTTCGCGTCGGCCGCATCCATCGCGTCGGCCTCGCGGTTCGCCCCGGCTGCCTGCTTCGCTCCGGCTGCCTGCTTCGTGCCGGCCTCGGCTATCGGATAGGCGATCCGGCATTCGTTTACGTAAAGCAGCCGGTCGTCCTGCAGGATTCCTGCCTGCCGCAGCCGGCGCCGGTTCACCGTCGCCCGCTGCAGCAGGCAGCCCGGCGCATCCGGATCCGGCAGATAGTGAATCTGCCCATTGTAAACTTCGAACAGCTCCGCCGACGGTTCACTGCAGCGGACCTCGCCGTACATGGTGTCTTCGTCGAAAGTGATAGAAAGCTGCCAGGTCTGGGGAGTATCATTTCGCACCTTAAGATCCAGCCAGCCCTCGCTGATGGTTGCATCCGTTCCCGCCGGAAGGTCCTGCGTCGTAGGTGGAAACTGTTCGACGCCATGGGCGTGGCGCTCCACCACAGTCAGCGGTGTATGAAGAAACATCCAGTACAGCATGGAAGAGAGCTGGCAGAGCCCGCCGCCGTAACTGGCGGAAATTCTTCCGTCGGCCAGATTCAACCCTTCTTTATACGGCGTTTCCCGATCTGCCCGGCGCACCGCCTGCCAGAAAGAGAACGTTTCACCTGGACGCAGGATCATGCCGTCTACACAGGCAGCAGCCAGTTTCAGGTTGAACACTTTATTGTACTGATACTCCATGGGAAATCCGCTGTTTTCATTCAGAAGCGGAGACTCCGTAAAAAATGTTTCGTATGGAAGAAGCGTTTCACGGCGGGTCCGGGCATACCGCCTGCCGTCAAACCGCATGCGCCCGTAAAAGAACAGCTTCCGCTGCGCCTGCCGTAGAGGCAGAAGAAACGGGAACTGCTGTGTCAGTCTTTTTCTTGTCATAAAAAATACCCCCTTTGCTGTATCTGCGTTTATTGTACGCCCAAAAGGGGGATTCATCTTCAATTTCACGTTGCAAAATCCATGCGTTTTACTTCCGATTTCCTTACGAAATTCTTACGCGCTGCGGGATTTCCGGTTCGTCACTTCAGCGGAAGCGCCACAGAAAAACGAATCACTTCATCCTCGCTGGAGGCGGTGATCTGTCCGTGATGCAGCTCTACAATCTCCTTCGCGATGGCAAGCCCCAGCCCTGCCCCGCCGCTGCCGGTGGTCCGGGAAGTATCCAGCCGGTAGAACTGCTCGAAGATCCGCGACAGTTTTTCGGCAGGAATGGTCATGCCGTGATTCTCGAAGAGAAGATGGGCAGAAGCGGCATCCACCGTCAGCCGGATCAGAATTTCCGTGTCCGGGTAGCTGTAGCCTACCGCATTTCGGAGCAGGTTGTCAAAGACACGCTGCAGCTTGTCCGGATCACAGTACAGGATGACATCTGCCGGGGCATCCAGCCGGCAGGTCAGATTTTTCTCCTTCAGCATCGGGCGGAATTCGAAGACCAGCTGCTCCAGCATGCGGGTCAGATTGACGCGGCTGTATTCCAGCGAGATGGAGGAAAGGTTGAAACGAGTGATTTCAAAAAATTCGTTAATCAGATCATCCAGACGGCGGGCTTTGTCCAGCGAGATGCTGACATACCGGGCACGCATTTCCGGGGAGATCTGGGGCTCATCCCGCAGCAGCGTCAGATAGCCGATGACCGATGTAATTGGCGTTTTCAGATCGTGGGCTAGATAGGCAACCAGTTCCGTTTTCCGTTTTTCCGCCTCCCGGGCAGCACGCTGGTTGTTCCGCAGCGTCAGTTTCAGCTGGTTCATCTGCGTTTCAATCTGGCTCAGGGACGGAGAAGAAAAGGAGATCAGCTCTCCGTCATCCTTATAGATGGACTCTGCACCCTCCAGCACCTCTTCCAGATAGGAGAACGTTTCGCTGAAAAAATGAAGGAAGATGACGGTATAGCCTATGGCAATATAGCCGATTGCCAGGATTACGCTGCGCACATCGAGCCAGTGGACCAGCCGGTAGATCAGATCGTCCGGCTGCCAGATGAAAAGGGAATAGAGAATATACGCCAGAATGTACAGCAGCGGTGCAGCGGCAGTGTAGAGGACCAGCGTGATGACCAGACGCAGCAGCTGCTGGCGGCGGAGACGGAAGACCAGACTGCGGCTTTCCTTTTTTGTCCGTGTGTCCATCACAGCCTCCTATTCCACTTTATAGCCCACACCCCAGACCGTTTTGATAAACTTCGGATTGCGGGCCGGTTCTTTCAGCTTTTCCCGGAGTCGGCCGATATGAGCCATGACCGTGTTGTTGTTATCCAGATATTTTTCTCCCCAGACCTGTTCGAACAGTTCCTCCGAGGAGATGACCCTGCCCCGGTTGGAAGCCAGATACCAGAGAATGGAAAACTCGATCGGTGTCAGTGTGACCGGTTTATCGTACAGCTTGCAGGTATGGGTATCTTTATTGATGACCAGGCCGTGGACATCGATCTCATTCTGAAACGGTGCGGCACCCGCCGCACTGCCGCCGTTTCCTCCGTTTTCCCCGTCCGGATGGTTGTACCGGGTGCAGCGGCGCAGCTGGGTTCTGACCCGCGCCACCACTTCCAGCGGATTAAAAGGCTTGGTGATATAGTCATCCGCCCCTAGCGTCAGTCCCATGATCTTGTCCATATCCTCCACCTTGGCGGTCAGCATGATGACCGGGAAGTAGAAATCCTCCCGGATTTTTTTGCAGATGGTAAACCCGTCCATATCAGGCAGCATGACATCCAGAAGCGCCAGAGCGGGCGGATTCTGACGGATGGCAGAAAGGGCCGGAAGTCCCTGATAAAACGTCTCCACCTGGAATCCTTCATTGGTCAGATAGACCTCCAGCAGATCGGCAATTTCGCGTTCATCATCCACTACAATAATTCTTTCATTCATAATCTCTCTCCATTGATCCGTTTGTAAAAAAAGTGGTTTCTTTTTCCATCATACCCCAAACAGCGCCTGCCTGCAAGCTGAAACTTGGACTATGGGGAAAGTTTGCTTTGGTACTTTTGGCACTCTGTCGGCAGTGATATGCTGATTCTGGGGCAGAAACATTGAGAAGCTCCGGGGGAAATGGTATAATCAGCATATGGATATCAAGATCAACCGCAACAGTGAAACACCGATCTTTCTGCAGATCAAAGGCAGAATTAAATCCCTTATTGCAGCTGATGAACTTGCTTCCGGCTACAAAATGCCGTCAGAACGGAGGCTGGCGGAAGAGCTGGGCGTCCACCGGAATACGGTGGTCAAGGCGTACAGCGAGCTGATTTCAGAGGGATACCTTACTGCGTCCCGGAAAGCGCCGAAAGGATATTTTGTCCGGCAGCCGGACGAAGAAAACAGCTTTGGGAGGCGCTTTTTCCCACTGGAGAAAATGATACGGTATCATTTCAATGAGAAAGAGAAACTGTTTCTTGACCTGTTCAACCGGTCTGCAGAGAGCGGCCGGATTTCCTTCGGCGGCCTGATCATGGACCGGCGGACGATGCCTGTGAACGGGATGGAGGAGATCTTCCAGCGGATGCTGCTGGCTTCTCGGGATCCCGGCCCGGAAACGGAGAATGAGACCGAAAGAATGAAGAAAAACATCTGCCGGGTTCTGGCGCGGGAGAACATGTACGTGAATCCGCGAAATATCCAGCTGGTATCGGAAACCAACCAGGCCCTGGATTACCTGATCAACCTCTATCTGCAGAAGGGAGACTGGGTCGTTGCGGAGGAGCCGATCCTGCCGGATAATTCTTCTCTGTTCCGCAACAAGGGCATGAATCTGGCTACCGTTCCCATGGAGCCCGATGGCATGAATCTGAAGACCCTGGAGGCGCTGCTGCGCAAGTACCGGCCGAAGTTCATCTACACGATGCCGAATTTTCATAATCCGACCGGCATCACCATGTCCCTGGCCAAGCGGCGTGAACTTCTGGAAATTGCACAGCGGTACGGGGTGCCCGTCATTGAGGAGGATTCACAGCGGGATTTCCGCTATACGGAGAACCGGATTCCGAGCCTGTACTCTCTGGATCCGTACAAGTCTGTGGTCTACATCGACTCTTTTACTCTGACCTTTCCCTACGGCATCAAGACCGGCTATGTGGTCGGCCCGTACGACCTGGCGGAAACACTGGGGCGCTGTATCGTGGTGGATGAAACCTTCGTCAGCAATATGGGTCAGTTCATGCTCAACGAATATATCGAACAGGGACTCTGGGAGGAACATACAGAATATCTTGCCCGCTGCTACCGGAAGCGTCTGGATGTCCTATGCGAAGAACTGGACAAAATCCGTTCTCTCGGCATTTCCTACGAAAAGCCGCAGGGGGGACTGGTGCTCTGGTGCGATCTGGCAGAAGAAATCAATGAGAAACAGCTGTATCAGACGTCTATGGAGAAGGGCCTGCTGATCATGCCAGGATTCCTCTTTTACCCGTTCGGATATGCCGGATCCGGACATGTGCGGCTGGCGTTTTCCAAAACCAGCGAAGAAGAGATCGTACAGGGTGTGAAAATCCTGGGGGAAGCGCTGAAAGTCTGCCGGGAGCATCCGGAAAGAAAGAGAAGCAGCAAGGAAGAAAACAGTGATATGATTTTGGAGGAAGAAACGAAATGAGCAAATTTACGGAATACCGGAGAGAATTTCACAGATATCCGGAGAACGGATGGAGGGAGATCCGCACCAGTGCCCGGATCGCGCAGATCCTGACGGAAATGGGGTATACCTGTCTGATGGGGCCGGATGTGGTCTGTGTGGACAGTATCATTGCGCTGGTGCGGCCGGATGAAGCGGAAATGGAAGCGGTAAAAAAGCGTGCAGTGGAGCAGGGTGCTGATCCGCAGTTTGTGGAGAGAACCCGCGGTATTCCAGGCGTCATCGCAGAGCTGGACACCGGAAAGGAAGGCCCGGTTACAGCATTCCGGTTCGATATCGACTGCCTGCCTTATGACGAGCCGCAGAAGGAAGGCTACCGGCCGTTTGATGAGGGATACATCTCCTGCAACCCGCATTCAGTCCATGCCTGCGGCCACGATGCCCACACCGCCATGGGACTGGGCATCGCGGAAGGAATTCTGAAAAAGAAGGAACGGTTCCGCGGAAAAATCCGCCTGATCTTCCAGCCGGCGGAGGAAACCTTCTGCGGAGCGCTTTCCATTGTGGAAAAGGGGCATCTGGATGATGTGGATAATTTCCTGGCCATGCATGTCGCCCTCAGTGCGGAGAACCGTCCGCTCCCTTCCCACACGATCGCCTGCGGCTGCAAGGACTTCCTGAGTGACCGGCAGCTGGATATCACCTTCCACGGCCGGGCAGCTCATCCGTGCGGTGCCGCCCAGGAAGGAAAGAACGCCCTGCTGGCTGCCTGCTCTGCCGCGCTGAATCTTCACGCCATCGCACCCCATGAACAGGGGCTGACCCGTGTCAATGTGGGAGAGCTGCACGCGGGTATCGCGCCGAACACCATCGCGCCGAACGCCTTCATGGTGGTGGAGTACCGGGGCGAAACGCCGGATATCTGCGCATATCTGGAAAAGAGAGTCTTCGACATTCTGGACGGTGCTGCGAAATCCTACGATATGGAATACACCTATGATGACTACGCTGAGGTGCCGGCGGGAAAGAGCGACGATGCCATGATGGAAGTGGTGCGCCGGGCGGCAGTGAAGGTGCCGTGGTTCGAAAAGATCTACTTCGAAGGCAACGTGGGCGGAACCGATGATGCCGCTGTGATGATGACCCGCGTCCAGAAAAACGGCGGAAAGGGCGCCTACATCGGGATTGGAACGAACACCACCCAGCCGGTCCATAACGCTGAATTTGACCTGGATGAAGACTGCATCGATGCGGCGATCGACCTTTGCCTCAACGCACTGGAAGAACTGCACGGTTAGGAGGATATATTATGCTGATCATTCGAAACGCCAGACTGCTGGGCCCTCTTACCGAAGGATATGACGGGCAGTCTGCGGACATATGGATTGAGAACGGACGGATTTCCGAAATCCGTCCGGAAGGATGGACTCCGGCCTGCAGCGGGACCGGAACAGAAAACGGCTGCTGCATCCCGGAGGGAGCGCAGATCATCGATGCGGCACATCATACGGTGATGCCCGGCCTGATCGACATGCACGCCCATGTCTATCTGAAAAGCCTGGATTTTGCGAAAATCAGGGATCTGGGCCCTGCCGACAGCGTCCTGAATGCATACATCTATGCCAGAGAGTATCTGAAGGCCGGCTATACCACGGTGCGGGACTGCGGCTGCATGTACAATGTGACGGTAGCCATAAACGACGCGGCAAAGCGCGGGGAGCTGGATGCGCCGCGGCTGATCTCCTGCGGTCAGATTCTGACACCGACGGAGACAGGCAACGATACGTTCGGAGAATTATATATCGAAGCGGACGGTCCGGATCAGGTGCGGGCCGCTGCCAGAAAGCAGTTCAAGCTGAAAAATGATTTTGTGAAATATATGGTTACCGGAGCCTTCCTCAATGAGAAAGGAAGCCCGGGCATGACCATCGCCACGCTGGACGAGCTGAAAGCGGCAGTAGAGATCGCCGAGATGAAGGAATCTTATGTATGCGGCCACGCCCACGGTACGGCGGGCATCAAGCGGGCCATCGAGGCCGGCATCCGCACCATCGAGCATGGCGTTTTCATCGACGACGAATGCATCGACCTGCTGCAGAAAAAAGCAGACCGCTGTTTCCTGATCCCGACCGGAGCCATTACGCTGGCCTGTGCCGGCGATACGGAAAACATGTCGGCAAACATGCAGGAGAAGGCAGAGCAGTACTTCGAGGAAGAGCGGAATCATATCAACCATGCCTATGAAGCCGGTCTGAAACTGGGATTCGGCTCCGATCTGGACATGGAAAACTTCGTGGCCAATCCGGGTTATGAATTCACCGCCAGAACCGACTATTACCACTTCAGACCGATGGATATCCTGCTTCAGGCGACGAAAAACAGTGCGGAAATTCTGAAGATTGACGACGAGACCGGCACTGTGAAGACAGGCAAGTGCGCCGACCTGATCATCACCGGCGGAAATCCGGATGAAGATATCCGCGTCATGAACCGGCCGCTGCTCCATGTGATCCGCGGCGGGAAAATCATATATTAGGAACAGAAAAAGACCGGCCCTGTCATGTTAAGCACGTTCAGGCCGGTCCTTTTTTCTGTGTTTTTATTTCAGCGGTTTCTTATTTCTCAATGTCGTCGTCATCGTGGATGGTGGATGTCAGATCCACCCCGTCGAATCCCTCTCCGATGATCTCAAAGGCACTGGACAGGATGATGAAGGCGTGGGGATCATATTTGTGCACGATGGATTTCAGCCGCGGCATTTCATTTGGCTTCACCACCACCAGCAGGATCTGACGCTGTGTATGGGCGTACATTCCTTCGCCCGTGAGAAGCGTTGCACCCCGTCCCATATCGTAGAGAATCGCGTTTGAAATTTTATCCAGATTTTTGCTGGCAAAGATGTAAAACATATCGGCCCGGTTGAAGCCGCTGTTGATCTTGTCTGTGACCAGCGAGGTGGTGCCGATGGCCAGAATCGCATAGATACCGGCTTCAATCTCCCCGTAAACGAACATGGCCAGCACGACGATGGAGCCGTCGATGCACAGGAGCAGCTGCCCCAGGCTCACATGGCGGATCTTCGTGATCAGCAGCTTGGCCAGAAGGTCCGTGCCCCCGGCAGAGATCTGGGCTTTAACAGAAAAGGATGCCGCCACGCCGTAGAGGATCCCGCCGCAGATGACGGCAACCAGCCGGTCATCGGTGAGAGAAGGCAGGAAAGCCAGGACGTCCACCATGCCGGAATAGACCGCCACGGCGATCAGCGACATGACGATATAGACTTTTCCCTTGATCTTCAGCCCCCACAGGCAGATGGGGATATTCAGAATGAAAACGGTAAGGCCCACCGGCAGCCCCATGACGGAATTCAGCACGGTGCCGATGCCGGCCAGACCGCCTGCAGCGATGTTATTGTGGACGTAAAAGCAGTCCAGTGCCACAGCATAAAACAGGTTTGCCAGCATCAGATACAGGATCTGTCTGGGCGTGACACCGGCTTTTTCCAAAAACGATGGTGATTTCATAGCGCGCGTCTCCTTGCTTGTCATTGCGTTTTCCCTTTACTACTATATCCCAAATCCATCGCGGCAGGAAGTGCCAAAAAATTTTTTTCTGCAGGCCAAAACAGATTCCCGTCAAAATCCGCAGGCCCGGCTCTCTCTGCGCTATTTCAGATTTTCCGGGTTGAGGCATTTCAGGTCGTCGGTGACGAAGAGACCGTCTTTACGGACCAGTTCGCCATCGAACCAGATTTCGCCGCCGCCGTATTCCGGACGCTGGATCATGACCAGATCCCAGTGGACTGCGGACTTGTTGCCGTTATCCGCATCCTCGTAGGCCATGCCCGGGGTCAGGTGGAAACTGCCGCAGATCTTTTCATCGAACAGGGTATCCTTCATCGGTTCCAGCACGTACGGATTCACGCCGATGGCGAATTCACCGAAGTAGCGGGCACCTTCGTCCGTATCCAGAAGGGCGTTGATCCGGTCTGTGTCGTTGGCTTGTGCCTTGACGATTTTCCCGTTCTGAATCTCAAACCGGATGCTGTCATAGGTGAAGCCCTGCTCCTCACTGCAGGTATTGTAGGAGATGACGCCGTTCATGGAGTCCCTCACCGGCGCAGTGTAGACTTCGCCGTCCGGAATGTTGCATTCTCCGGCACATTTGATGGCAGGGATATCCTTGATGGAGAAAGTCAGATCCGTTCCAGGGCCTGTCAGGTGAACCTGATCGGTCCGGTTCATCCGGTCCACCAGGGCATCCATGGCCTTGCTCATCTTCCCATAGTCCAGGGTACAGACATCGAAGAAAAAGTCTTCGAAGGCCTCCTGGCTTTTTCCTGCCAGCTGGGCCATGGACGGATTCGGATACCGCAGAATGACCCATTTGGTCCTGCTCACCCGGTAATCCAGGGTCGGCTGGGTCAGCCGGTAATACATGTTCATCTTTTCAGATGGAACATCGGAAAGCTCTGCACTGTTGGCGCCGGCGCGGATGGCGATGTAGGCATCCATGCCCTTCATCTGATACAGCTGGTAATCGTTGAGAAATTCCATCTGCGCTTCATCTGCACCCAGCAGAATCTCCCGCAGAACAGCACTGTCCCGGTGACTGACGTATGGCCGGGCTCCCAGGCTGTATGCGTCCTTAATCAGCTGGCGCACCAGAGGTTTTGTCTCTTCTCCTTCATAATCGATCAGCACCTTTTCTCCCGGCTGCAGTCTGCAGGAATAGGCCGTCAGCAGACGGGACAGCTTTTTGATTCTTTCATCCATAAGCGGATCCTCCTTCTTCTGTTCTAAAGAAAAGTATACCCTGTTTTGGAAAAAAAGAAAAGATGGAATCCAACGACAGCTTTTCGGTTTTTCTGTTGCTTTTCGACGGGAGAACCGATACAATAGAAAACAGGAGGACGACAGGCATGAAGACAGTATTTATCATCAATCCGGATGCAGGAAAGGGGAAGGGAATCGACCATCTCCAGGCCAGGATCCGGACGGCAGCGGAGAAAACCGGTCAGATCGCAGACATCTACATGACGAAAGCGCCGCAGGATGCGGAGCGGTTTGCAAAATCGTTCGCGGAGGAGCTGGCAGAAGCAGGTCCGGACGGTATGCCGGAGGCTGGTCGTCTGATTGCCTGCGGGGGAGACGGAACCTTCAATGAAGTTCTCAACGGCGTTATGGCAGCGGCCTGTCATGATCATGTTGCACTGGGACTGATCCCAACGGGTACGGGAAATGATTTTGTCCGGAATTTTCCGGAGGCCGGAGATTTTCTGGATCCGGCGGCACAGCTTTCCGGACAGGATGTGCCGTGTGATGCGATCCGCTACCGCGGCATTCTGGAAGGAAAGGAGCAGACGCGCTACTGCGGCAATATGTTTAACGTCGGCCTGGACTGCAATGTGGTGGACACGGCGGCGCATCTGAAGCGGTATCCTCTGATCGCCGGCTCCTTCGCCTACCTGCTCGGGGTAGCCATCAATTTTATCAGGAAGAAAGGTGCCAACCTGAAAGTGGAGCTGGATGGAAAGACGATTGTAAACGGGCCGGTGCTCCTCACGGCGATTGCAAACGGAGGATTCTGCGGCGGGGGTGTGCACAGTGCACCGATGGCCTCCACCTGCGACGGCCGCATGGATGTGAATATTATTTACAATGTAAGCCGGTTCCAGTTCCTGAAGAAGTTTCCGTATTACGCAAAGGGAACTCATATGGAGCTTCCAGATATCACAGATATCCTGTACTGTGATTCCTGCACCACAGCCCGGCTGACACCGCTGGACGGCACCATGCGTCTGTGCACTGACGGTGAGATTGTGGATGCAGGTACGGTGGAGTTTGAAATGGCTCCCGGTGCATTCCGCATGATTCTGCCGGCGAAATGAGAAAAGTGAAAAAGCGAAAACCGCCAGAAACAAAACAAAGCCTGCAAACCGTAACGGCCTGCAGGCTTTTCAATTTCCTGAGATCAGATTTTGCGAAATGACTAGAACCAGTCGAGTCCAAAGAATGTGCTGATCTGCCCCAGAAGAACCAGAAGCAGAATCACCGGCACGATCCAGCGCAGACAGAAGTGGTAGTAGCGGCGGATCCGGAAGCCGCCCTGGTCCAGAGCGATCTCGTCATCGGTAAATTCTTTTCCGGTTTTAAACCAGCCGAAAATCAGAGCGGTGATCAGAGCACCCAGCGGCATCAGAACACCTTCCGAGATCAGATCAAAGGTATCCAGCCAGCAGCCCTGCCCCAGAATCTGCGGGAATCCGTTGGCACCCAGACCGTCCAGGGATACGAAAACGCCTTCGGCAGCAACAAACAGGCCGATCAGCAGACAGACCATCTTCCGGTTGTGCTGCTTGCCTTTTTCTATCTGCTTGTCCATAATGACGGCGCTGGCAGCTTCCAGCAGCGCGATGGAAGACGTGATGGCAGCAATAAATACCAGGAAATACAGCAGAAATCCGAAGAACGGCCCAATGCTTCCCATCGCCTGGAATACCGTCTGCAGAGTCACGAACAGCAGGCTTGGACCCTGTCCCGGATTCAGGCCGGATGCGAAGACCGCCGGCATGATCGCGCAGGCTGCCATGACTGCCACAATGGTGTCTGCAATCGGAATCAGGAACGCGTTTCGCTGCAGGCTTTCCGTTTTTTTCATATAGGATCCGTAGGTTACGGTGATGCCCATGCCCAGAGACAGGGAGAAGAACATCTGGCCGCCGGCCGATGCAAGGACACTGATCCAGCCGGTCCCGCGGAACACTTCAAAATTCGGTTTAAATACGAAGGAAAGTCCTTCTGATGCGCCGTCCATGGTCACACTGCGGATAATGATAATGACCATCATGACAAACAGCGCCGGCATGGCAATGGTCGAGAAGCGCTCAATGCCCTTGGCGACACCGCCCATGACGATCACGACCGTCAGCGCGACGATGATCAGTGTGAAGATGGAAGTCTGCACCTGGTCTGTGAAGAACGATGAGAAGTATTCACTGCTGTCCGCGCCGTTTACACCCCAGGAGGCACCGAACAGATCGCCCAGGTTTGCCACCGCGTACTTCAGGCAGTAGCCGCCCAGCATGCAGTAAAATCCCATGATGAGCATCGGGGAGATCCATGCGAACCAGCCCACAAAGCTGTATTTTTTCGAGATGGACTCGTAGGCCGCCACGACGCCTTTTCCGGTCTTGCGGCCCAGCGAGAGTTCTGTCAGGCAGATGACAATACCTACCGTTGCAACTAAGATCAGATAGATCAGCAGAAAGGCGAACCCGCCGTTCTTGCCCATTTTGTAGGGAAACGCCCATAAGTTCCCCAGGCCGACAGCAGAACCCACAGCAGCCATCAGAAAGCCGAAACTGGAGTTCCACTCGCCCTTTTTGTGATGATGTTCCATAAAAAATACACCTCCATACATTTTTTCCAATACACCCGAACCGCTACCCGTGCGGAATTCTGAATTTGTGCATATTCACTATTATACAGGGAAAATATCGTTTTTGTCAACAACTTCAGAACGTTTCGTGTCGAAAACTATGTTTTCTGAATATTTTCATGATTCTGTCCCTTTCCACGGGATTTATTGTATAATAGAACAGAAAACGAAACAAATCCGCATGCGGCGGGCATGGCCCGGGCTGCGGAATTACGATGCGGGAGGAAAAATTTCAGATGAAACAGCATACGCAGAATCCGGGTCAGAATCCGGGTCAGAATAAGAATCCAAACCAGAAACGCATGGACGAGATCCTGAAAAAGATGCAGAAGACAGGTCGGCTGCAGCTGCCGGAGGGAAAAAAGCTGGCACTGAGCTTCAGCTTCGACTTCGACTCTTCTTCGGTATGGATGGAATCCTTCCAGAAAACCTCGCAGGTCTATACCTCACGGGGTGAGTACGGCGCCGTGGTAGGCGTGCCGCGGATTCTGGATCTGCTGGACCGGCGCGGCATCCGGGCTACCTTCTTTATACCGGGCCATACTCTGGATACATACCCGGAGATCTGCCGGGAGATTGCGGCGCGGGGACATGAGATCGGCCATCACGGCTATGTCCACGAGGATCCCACCTTCCTGCCGGAAGCCGAGGAAGAGGCCATTCTCCTGAAAGGACTGGAGACTCTGGACAAAATCGGCGTCCATCCGGCAGGCTACCGGTCACCGGGCTTCGATTTCAGTCCCAATACCATGAAACTTCTGGAAAAATACGGATTCCGATATGACAGCAGTCTCATGGGAAATGACTATTATCCGTACTGTCCGCGGTACTGCACGGTAAACTTCGACCGGGGAAACACCTTCGGAGAGCCGTCTTCCGTGATCGAAATGCCGGTATCCTGGTACCTGGATGACTTTCCACATTCCGAGTTCATCATGACCCGGACGGGCATGAAGCCCCAGAGCCAGATTTTCGAAATCTGGAAGGCTCACTTTGACTACGGCATGGCCCACACGGAAAACGGCATGATGGCTGTCTGCATGCATCCGCAGGTCATTGGCCGGCCTCATAACCTGACCATGCTGGAGGAATTCATGGACTATGCGCTGACGGACGAGGTCTGGTCTGTGCCGCTGGCAGAGATGTGCGAAAGGGTGCGGTTCTGAGACATCAGAACGAACAAATGACATAATTCCGAAAAAAATTGACATTATTCCGAAAGAAAGGGTATAATTCTGAAAAAGACCCTTTCTTTTCTTTTGGAAAAGGGGAGCAGGCGCAGTCACGGCATGGGATTCTCACGAAATTTTATACGAATCCACACGAAATCAACGGGGAAGGAGAAAACGTTCATGAACGGAAACGGAATGATGACGGTCAAAGAAGCTGCCGCACGGTGGAATCTCACAGAGCGCCGTGTTACGGCTCTCTGCAGAGAAGGACGGATCGACGGTGCAGAGAAAAAAGGACGCGGCTGGCTGCTGCCGGAGGAGACGGCGCGGCCGGAAGACCATCGAATCACCAGCGGACGCTATCGGAAGGAACCTGTGGAAACCGTACCCGGCTATGGATCAGCTGGTGAACCGGGCTGGGGTACGGCCCGTCTCTGTGAACCGGGCGCCTTCCCGGTTTCCCGCAGACCGCTTCCTATCGGTCTCTCCGATTACAGACGGGCATCTTCCAACTATTACTATGTGGATAAAACCTTGCTGATCCGTGATTTCCTCGATGAACAGGCTGCCGTGTCCCTTTTCACCCGGCCCCGCCGGTTCGGTAAGACGCTGAACATGGATATGCTGCGGACCTTTTTCGAAAAGACGGAAGAGGACACTTCTGTCTTTTTCCGGGATAAAAAAATCTGGGCCTGCGGTGAGAAATACCGCATGCATCAGGGAAAATATCCGGTGATCTACCTGACCTTTAAGGATATTAAAAGCGCCAGCTGGGAGAATACGGTCAAACAGTTCCGAATGATTTTCTCTGCGGAGTTTGCACGCCACAGCGAAGTGCTGGAAAGCGACCGGTGCGAAGCCGGCGACAAAGCATATTTCAGAAAGATGCTGGATGGAACGGCAGATACCACGGAACTGGAGCAATCCCTTCAGATTCTTTCCCGCATGCTGGATCAGTACTGGGGCATCCCGCCGGTACTCCTTATCGATGAATACGATACACCAATCCAGCAGGGACATGTGTGTGGCTTCTACGATGAAGTGATCCTTTTCATGCGCAACCTGTTTTCCAGCGGTCTGAAGGATAACCGCCACCTTTCCTTTGGCTTCCTCACCGGGATTCTGCGGGTGGCGAAGGAAAGCCTGTTCAGCGGTCTGAACAATCTGGCGGTCAATTCCATCCTGGAGGAAAAGTACAGCAGCTATTTCGGCTTTACGCCGGAAGAAGTCCGGGAAATGACCCGGTATTACGACGTTCCCGAAAAGTATGAAGAACTCTGTACATGGTATGACGGCTATCGGTTCGGCGGCACGGAGATCTTCAACCCATGGTCTGTCGTCAACTATTTCCGAAACAACTGCAGACCCGGACCGTACTGGCTGTCCACCGGCAGCAATGATGTCATCGCCCAGGTCCTGGCAGAAGCCGACGAGGAAATCTACGGGCGGCTCTACGACCTGCTGCAGGGCGGTTCCTTCCTGACCTATGTGGATACCAGCGTGGTTTATCCGGAGATCCGAAAGAATCCATCCAGCATTTACAGCTTTCTGCTGGTTACCGGCTACCTGAAGATCGTGGAAACCGGACGGTCCGCCAGCGGCGCGTATATGTGCCATGTGGCCCTGCCGAATCAGGAGATTGCCCAGGTCTACCGGAAGGAGGTTCTGGAAAAATTCAGTCCCATGATTCCGGTCTCCACCGCCATCTCCATCGAAGAAGCCCTTTATACCGGCGATACAGCCTCCCTGCAGAAAAACCTGCGTAAATTGCTGCTCCAGTCCGCCAGCTATTTCGACACGGCAGACGAAATATTCTATCACGGACTCCTCCTGGGACTGTGTTCCTTACTGGATAACCGATATTTCGTCACATCCAACCGGGAGGCGGGGGAAGGCCGGTTCGATATTCAGCTTT
>JALEHL010000118.1 GCA_022770665.1 Bacillota bacterium | reverse complement strand
CACTGCGGAACCGTCATAGACAGAGACCTGAATGCGGCGCTCAATCTGAGAGATGCGAAAGTGTATGCGATTGCAAGCTAAAAAGTAAGCATGCACATGTACCGATGGCTAGTCGGGAATTTACGACTGTGGACTGTGCATTGGATCTGCAAGTAGGGTAAGGCTTGCCTTCTCAAAAGCACACAGGATGAAGCAGTAACAATCTCGATATGGACACTTTTGTCTATGTTTTGAGTAGCAGGTATTTGAATTTGAACGGACATTTTTCCATGATCAATAAGCGTGGTGCCATTGCAGCATCCCTTTTCGTAGCAGCAAACATCGTTCTGCTGTCCATTTCCCTGGCATTCAAGCTGAACGGAGGCAGAATCTGGCTGATTCCGATTATCGTCTTCGCAGTAACGTTCCTGTTTTCCATCATGATCCTCATGTCAGTGCTTCGGGCAGGAATTGACATCAAAGCAGACATGGTAATTCTGCCGGATCTGGATCCTTCCAAAGGCAAGCAGCCGAAATTCCGGATCGACCGTCTGATGGACATTCAGCTGCAGAACGGCGAAGGCACTGTGCTGGATCCGGAGAAAGACAGCCTTCTGGGCGGCCGCGTCGTATTTTATCTGGATGATGATAGGATAGAAACCTATTATCCGATTTCCATCACCGCATCCCAGTACCGAAAGATTCATGACGGCATGCTGAAGATGGCAGAAGCAGCACGTGCAGAAACAAATTCCAAGGCACAATCATAGGCATATTCTTACTCATACAAATACATCTTCCAAAGAAACAGCCCGCTGCGTGCAGCGGGCTGTTTCTTTCCTGCAGCCATTCCCCTGATGTCATAAAGCACGGATTCCCCATGTGATGACAAAAACTGCAAAAGCGGCGATCACCAGGAAGAATGCCCCCCGAATCCGCCTGTTCTTTTGTTCCTCCTCCTCATCATAGTTTTCCGTCTTTCCTTCCGTAAGCTTCTTTTTATAGGCATCCATTTCTTTTTTCACCTGATCCTCAAAAGGTCGCTCCGGAATCTTAAATTTCATGGTCTCTCCTCCTCTCCTTTTTATGTCCTATTTTCCGAACACATCCTTCATGACGCGCAGTGCATTCAGATGGGTGATCTTGTCGATTTCATCATCGGTAAAGTGTTTTTCCATTCTTTCCAGCAGCGGTGTGAAACCACCGTAGTTGACCAGTTCCCCATTGTCTTCAATTCCGTCGAAATCCGAACCGAATCCGATTGCATCGATACCGGCCTTGTCCTTCATATACAGCAGATGCTCGATGATCTGATCGAAGGTTGCATGTTCCGACCCTTCTTTCAGGAAGGAACGTTCAAAGTTCACACCGACGATACCGCCTGCATTGCCCAGGGTCTTCAGCTGATCATCCGTCAGATTTCTTCTGTGGTTGCAGAGAGCTCTCGCACAGGAGTGTGAGGCAACGAACGGTTTTTTGCTGTATTTGGCCACATCATAGAACCCACCTTCTGACAGATGGGAAACGTCGATGATCATGCCCAGCTCGTTCATCTTTTCCACTACTTCGATACCAAACGGTTTCAGTCCTCTCATGTGTTCTTCATGATCATCTCTGCATGGAAATCCCAGAGAATTCTCGAAATTCCAGGTCAGGGTGATCAGCCGGATCCCCATATCGTACACTTCCTGCACCCGTTCGATCTTTCCATCCAGGAACACGCCGTCTTCCACGGTCAGCAGAGAAGAAAGCAGACCCGCTTCCTGATTTTTCTTCACATCTTCCACGGAATAAACCGGACGAATCTTATCACTGTGCAGTTCCATCTGCTTCTGATAATAGCTGTATATTCCTTTCAGAATGTCATACGGATCCATGGTTTTCATCTCCTGGCGTGACAGATACATGGCAAAGAACTGTACCAGACTGCCATTTTCCTTCAGAAGTTTCAGATTGATGGAAGTCTCTCCATCATAAAAACTGCGCTCCGGTTTTCTCCATCCTTCGATCAGAGTGTCACAATGCATATCAATAATTCTCATTTCTATTCCTCCTGATTTATGTTATAATTAGATACGCGATACAAATTATAATTGCAAGTATCGTGCCAAGGATTTTTCGGCATGATATTTGCATAATTTCTGTATCGGGCATATATCCCAACATCCTTATGATACCATAGGACAATCAACACTGCAAAGATTTTCAGGAGGAAAAGAAGATGACAAACGAAATAGTAAGAGATACTCGCGTCACAGTAGATCTGCGCCGGCTGAAACATAATATGCAGCTGATCCGCGAAATGGTCGGCGATGATGTGGCAGTCATGCCTGTTATCAAGGCAAACGGATACGGACATGGTGCCGTGGCGATCGCGCCGACACTGATGGAATGCGGCGCTACCTATCTGGCTGTTGCAACCTTAAGTGAAGCACTGGACATCAAAGAGGCCCATCCCGATTACCCTCTCTTCATCTTAGGTCATACCCCGGACCGTTTCCTTCACTATATCGTAGAAAATGATATCACACAGACAGTCTTCTCTCTGGCACAGGTCCGGATTCTGGGCGATCTGGCGAAAAAGGCCGGTAAAACGGCAAAGGTTCACGTGAAGCTGGACACCGGATTCCACCGTCTTGGCTGTATGCCGACACCAGAATATGAAGAAGAAGTCTATCAGATGTTTCAGGTGGAAAACGTGGAAGTCGAAGGAATATTCAGTCATCTGGCCCTGGCCGGCGAAGCGGAGAATGAGCAGCAGTTCGGCCTGTTCACCGATTTTACCGACCGGCTGAAACAGCGCGGCTGCACCTTCCGTTATGAACATATCGCCGACAGTATCGCCTGTGTGGACTATCCGCAGTACCGTCTGAACATGATCCGTCCGGGCGCTCTGATCTACGGCATGATCGGATTCCATATCGGCCACCTTCCGGTGGAGCAGTGCCTTACTTTCCGTACTGCCATTTCTCAGCTTCACACGCTGGAAGAAGGAGAAGGGCTCAGCTACGACTACGCCTGGAAAGCACCGAGAAAAAGTGTTATCGCAACCCTCCCGTTCGGATATGCGGACGGCTATCCGAGAAACATGCGTGACAAGGGTTATGTCACCATTCAGGGAATCAAATGTCCGATTGTCGGCGTCATCTGCATGGACCAGTGCATGGCCGATGTGACCGATGTCCCGGGCGTGCAGCCGGGAATGGAGGCGATCGTTTACGGCGACGGAAGTGGAAACACCATGAACATCCAGGAAGCTTCCCAGCTGGCGGGCACGAATAAGAATGAGATCATCGCCCGGATCCTGGAACGCCCGGCCAGAGAATATATCCGGTAGCTGCAGGACGGCGCCGCATCCGCCCTACAGATAGATTTTGGGCAGAAATTTATCTTACAGAAAAAACAAAAAAACGCAGGAGACGAACCGTTCAGGAACGTCAGCCTGCGTTTTTTCCTTTTTTTCAGAATCAGAGAATCAGAACCGGATATGATATTTTTTCAGCTTGTCGTAAAATACAGTGCGGGACATATCCAGTTCTTTCATCGCCAGCTGTTTGTCACCGTTATATTTCAGCATAGTGACCTCAAGAATACGCTCCTCTTCCTTCTCCAGCATCTCCTTCATCGTAGTCGGAATGCTGCCTTCACCGATTTTCAGATGCTCTGCATAAATGATATTGGACTCGCACAGGGTAACTGCACGCTCGATGGCATTCTCCAGCTCCCGCACATTTCCAGGCCAATTATAGGAGATCATCTTCCGCAGCGCATCCCCGGAGAACTGTTTCTGCTCCAGTCCGTACGTTTCGCAGACCTGCTTCAGAATCTGATTGATCAGGAGATACAGATCCCCCTTTCTCTCACGGATCGGAGGTATTTCAATCGGAAAAACATTGATCCGGTAAAACAGGTCCTGACGGAACCGTCCCATCGCGACTTCTTCTTCAAGGTTCTTATTGGTTGCAGCGATCACCCGCACATCGACCTTGATCGGCCGGGAGGAACCGACACGATATATGATCTTGTTCTGCAGCACATGAAGAAGTTTCACCTGGATATCCAGCGGGATCTCACCGATCTCGTCCAGAAAGATCGTCCCCCCGTTGGCCGATTCAAAGAACCCGATCTTTCCTTCACTTCTGGCCCCGGTAAATGCGCCGCCGACGTAACCAAAAAGTTCGCTTTCAAACAGCGACGGCGCGATGGCGTTACAGTTCACTTCCACGAAAGGTGCATTCGGATTGGAAGCCATATGAATTTCACGGGCAAGTTTGGACTTGCCGGTACCACTTTCTCCCGTAATAATCACATTAAAACGGTTTTTCGACGCCTTCCAGGCCATATATTTCACTTCCCGGGTCTTACGGCTCTTTCCTGCAAATCCGCTGAACATCTCTTCCGGATAATCGAATTCCTCGGTCTGGCTGTCCTCTTCACTGGCCTCCATCTGGCGGATGATCTCATTCCGGTCATCCAGAAGCTGCTCCAGATTCTGTGCATCCTGCAGCAGCAGAAATGCTCCGGACGGCTCGTCCGCTTTCTCCTCTTTCCACGGCACAATGTTACAGATAAACGGCCGCTTATTAATTTCATACAGATGGTTGCTCACCTGCTCCTCCTGTCCCTTCAGCACTGAAAACAACCGCTCTGAAAGGGCGGATTCATCAAACAGATCCAGGAAACGTCTGCCGTTTACATCAATATCCAGATCCTCCGTTGACTTGGCAATCCAGCTTTCACCACGCAGGAGGCGGCCCAGGTCCTCGTCTCTGACGCTGTATCCTTTTGCCTGAAAGAACTTCACATCCCCGGTGCTTCCGTCGATAACAACCATATTTCCTACGGAATTGAAATATCCCAGCCGGAAAACCGCATCGTTCACCTGGATTCGCGTTTCCTTTTTTTCCAGATCCACGGACGCGACCACATGGAATCCCATATAGTTCGTGTCCAGCTTCAGCGGCGTATCCAGGAGATGATTGTGCAGGAATTTATACTGAGCAGAAATATCTCCATTTCCGTATATTCCCGCTGCAACCAGAATATCTCCCTGCCGGATCTCTTTATCCCGGATATTCAGAAGCGCCAGCTCGCGCTCGGACAGTCCGCCGTCATCACCGCCGATCCGGTTATCTGCAATTATGACAATATCCCCTTCCTCCACATGGCCTGCGGCATGACTGACATGGGCATTAAATATGATCCCGGTAATTTCCTTCGCCACATGGTTGCACCTCCGGATAATTCCGTCCCGGTCCACATACACTACACCCTGATGCATGCTGTCCATCAGCCGTTCTACGATTTGTTCTTCACACAGATCCATCTTCTATTCCTTTCCCATCCTGCGGCCAGGGAGATTTCTCTGCATATTCTGCTGCATGCTCCCTAAGCCTCTTCTGCAAGGCGGGACATCACGGCTTCAATACTGCCGTTATCTTCTGCCAGCGTACGGGTTGTCCTGCGGATAAAGTCCTCGTACACCTGCATCTTCCCGCCTACATAAGCATAACACAAAATGAAAGGTTTTTCAGCAAAAACTATCCCTACATCATGTGCTTTATCTTCTTCATCTCCGGTTTTATGTGCCATCGGAAAATCCATCGGCAGGAATCCGCCCATTTTATGATTGATCTGCTGCTGCCGAAGGATATTTTCCAGCCATTCGGAAGACTCCCGGTCAATCAGAGTCCGGTCATACATTTTTTTCAGCAGCATTCCGATCTCCTCCGGCACGAAATAATTATTAATCCCGCGGTTTTC
>JALEHL010000113.1 GCA_022770665.1 Bacillota bacterium | reverse complement strand
ACAGGTGCTGGCTTATGTGTTCGATGAAGACGTAGTTAGCAAGCTGTTCGATGAAATCGCACCGAAGTACGCAGACAGAAACGGTGGTTACACCAGAATTCTGAAGCTGGGACCTCGGCAGGGAGACAACGCAGAAGTTGTGTTCCTGGAACTGGTTTAATTCCCGACTTGCAGAAGTCAGGTTTCTGAGCAAAACAGAACATGCATGACAAAACCCCGTGGATTGGCTGTAATGGCCAGGCGCGGGGTTTTCTTCATAGCACTTCCATTGACTCTGTGGAGGAAAGCGTATTATAATGAGTTGTACGTTGAAAGGAGGAAAAGAAATGGTATCACTGGAAGCGGTTTATGAAGAGGTGAAGAAAAAAGAAGAGGAAAATTTGAAATTTAGAACATTCCTGAAGAATCATGCAGATGAAAAGGAACTGGACAGACAGTTTTTACGTCTGCATAATGAAATATTCCCATCGTATGACTGCAGCAAGTGCAGAAACTGCTGCAAAGAATATCGAATCGAAATACCAAAGAAGGATCTGGAAAGAGATGCGAAGCACATGGGGCAGTCCAGGGAGGGATTCATCATGCTTTTCCTCCATTATGACAAAGAGGAAGACGCATATTATACAAAAGATAAGGGAAACTGCACCTTTCTGGATACAGACGGTGCCTGCATTCTGGGGAACTGCCGACCCGACGCCTGCAAACAGTATCTGTTCACAAACCAGCCGGATTGGAGCACCTTCAGTGGAAGGCCGAAAAAGAGCTGAAAATAATAACGGACATAATCGATGAAGCTACCGAGATTACCCCGGAGGAGCTGGAATGCCAGCGACAGATAAACGCTGCGAAGACGGAAGATGATTTATTTAAACTCATGCGCAAACCGATGAGCGGAAGAAACCGTAAGATGTTAAACGATAAAATTCTGGAATATGAGGAAATGATGCTGCCGTATATTAAGGAAAAGGCGATACGCAGCGGGCAGGACTATTTCATAGAAAATGCGTGCAGATTCTTTATTCGCTGCGGTGCAGACTGCTGTGAGTGGATTATGGAGGAATACCGGAATGTCAGAAATGAGTATATGAAATCTCTGCTTTGTCTGGTACTTGGCATTCGAGGAAATGAAAATGTGATTCCATTTCTGGTCGATGAGGTAGTGCGTTTTGAATACCAATACCCTCCTAAGTCCTTTGAGCAGGGACCGCTCATTGGTCTGGCGGAATTGCTGAACCGGCTGGAAGAAAAAAATCGCCGATATTTTGCATAATATTATCGGAAAACGGGATATTTACAAGGAAAATCGTCTGCCAATCTCCCCTGAGAATGGGGACATGGGCCATAAAACGATGCAGAAGATCGCCA
Source organism: Bacillota bacterium (assembly GCA_022770665.1). GTDB lineage: Bacteria > Bacillota > Clostridia > Peptostreptococcales > Anaerovoracaceae > RGIG7179. The sequence goes on along the minus strand of JALEHL010000113.1, from coordinate 9,589 downwards.
GAAAGCATGGCATGGTTTGCCTCCTCCATGAAAAACCGTTTGACGGAGTCAATGGAAGCGGCAAGCATAATAACTGGTCCATCTCAACGGATACCGGTGTCAATCTGCTGGAACCGGGAGATACGCCTTATGAAAACGCACAGTTTCTCCTTTTCCTCTGTGCCATCATCAAGGCAGTGGACGAATATCAGGATCTACTGAGAATTTCAGTAGCTTCCGCAGGAAACGATCACAGGCTGGGAGCCAATGAAGCTCCGCCTACTATCGTATCCATTTTCTTAGGTGATGAGCTCACAGGAATTTTAAAGGCTATCGAAACAGATACTCCTTACGGCGGGAAAGAAAAAGAGCTGATGAAAATCGGCGTTCACATCCTGCCGAAATTCCCGAAGGACACTACAGATAGAAACAGAACTTCCCCATTCGCTTTTACAGGTAACAAATTTGAATTCCGTATGCTGGGCTCATCACAGTCCATTTCGGGACCGAATGTGGTACTGAATACCATCGTGGCGGAAGAACTGAAGCAGTTTGCTGATGAACTGGAAGGCGTGGCAGACTTCGAAGACGCGCTGAATCATCTGATCAAGAAGACCATCAAGGAACACAAACGGATTATCTTCAACGGCAACGGGTATGATGAAAGCTGGATCACCGAAGCAGAACAGCGCGGTCTGCTAAATCTGAAGTCCACACCGGAATGCCTGCCGAACTTTCTCCACGAGAAGAACATCAGACTGTTCACAGAACATGGTGTATTCTCGAAGGAAGAAATGGAATCCCGCTATGAGATTCTGATGGAAAATTACTGTAAGGTGATCAACATTGAAGCGCGCACGATGGCAGAGATGGTGAAGAAGGAGATCCTGCCGGCAGTCAGCGAATTCAGTCATGAACTGGCAGAGACCATTCAGACGAAAAAAGCGGTCGGTGCAGATGACACCTATGAATCCGCGACGCTGGAGCACGTGGATCAGCTGCTGAAGGAGGCCTATTTCAGCACGAAGGCGCTGGAAGATACGCTGGAGGAAACGGGAAAGATCCCAGACATCACGGATCTTGGCAACTATTATCATGACGGCGTGTTTGCAGCCATGAGCAAGCTACGGGAGTCAATCGATGAACTGGAGACCATTACCTCCAAGACCTACTGGCCGTATCCGTCCTATGGTCACCTGCTGTTTGGCATCCGTTAGCCGTTCAGCATCAAAATGCAATCCATTTCCTATTTACCTATATACCTAAATTCCTTTCATTTGTTCCTGCCTGGCTGCGGCCGGCGCAGGAACATGAAACACATCTCATGAATCAGGTCCGCATACTGCAATTTGCATTTCCCTTGTTATGCAGACAGAACTTCCGGCTTTGGATCCTTTCTTGCCATGGAGGACCAGGGCCGGTTTTTCTTTGCATGAACTGGGGAAAATCTATTTTGAAAAGCGCGGAAATATGATATACTAAAAAAAACGGAAACGAAACAGCTGAGGAGGAGCACGCCATGACATATACATATCCAGATGAGAATGACCGGCTGACCTGTGAGCTGATTGAAAAGGAATTTGATGGGGAGTACTGGGGGAAAAGCGAGGAACTGGTACTGTCACAGGCGTTGAAAGAGGCGATGCGGCTCTATTCCGTGCGAAACAAAGAAGGAAAAACTGTGCAGCTGCTGGATCTGGGTTGCGGTATGGGCAGACTGTTTCAGCACTTTACTGCGGTTTCCGATGGGATAACAGGTGTCGAACCGGATGCAGAACGGTTTGCTGAGGCAGAAAAAGAAGGCAGACGGGTGGCCGATGAAACGGGAATCCCGATACATGTTATCCATGGCGATGCAGCCGCTCTGCCAAAGGAAAAACAATATGATATCATCGTATCCAGCCATGTTATGCAGCATATTACCTGCCAGATGGCAGAAGAACTAATGCAGACCATGGCAGAAAAGCTGTGTCCAGGCGGATTACTTGTCCTGACGACCACATATACAGACGGTGGAGAGGATCAGTTCTCCAGAGAAAGCTGGAAGGACGGCCGACGCTGGTCACAGCCTGTCAGCCGAGAAGAATTCGACAGCCTGTTCGGAGGCGAAGGGGTGCTGCCGGTGCGTATGTTCTCTTTGCAAAGTCTGTACGCTCTGGCAGAATCTGCAGGGCTGGAGGTGCTGCAGTTTGCCAGGTACCATTATGAGAAGCACCTCAGTGCAGAGGAGGATCTGGAGGCGAACCTGTCGGGAGATGGCGAAGGAGCGAGGGATGCCATGTATCTCTTGCGGAAACCCAGGCAGCGTGTCATAGACGGAAATATAAATTATCACTTCAGTTTCAGTATTTTCAATGAAGAAGCAGGCTTGCGCACTGATGACGAAGGGGAACTGCGCAGTGCAATCCGAAAGGCTTTTCCTGATGCGATCTTTGACGATGATCCGCGAGCGCTGGAGGAGCCACTGTTTCAGCAGCTGAAGATCGGACAGAATTTTCTCCATGGGGGTGGACTGCCTTTTGAATGCTTCCGGGTACTGCTGAAAAATTATCAGCTGTCCTTCGGACTGGAAACACATTCCTCGGCAGGAATCCGAAAGAGAAGCTTTGATGTCCGGTCTTCCGCCGTGTTTATGACCGTATTTCCGGCATCGGATACCGTACAGGTCTGCGTTTGCCTCAGCGTGAAGGATGCTTCGCCGGATGATTTCGTCTATTTTCGGCATGTACAAGGTAACGGGGCAAAACTGCAGAATGCCGATGGCAGGATGCTTTCTGTACGTGAAATTTTCAGGGAGGTCAGCAGCAGCCTGAACCGGAAAGTGACCGATGTGGCAGAAACCTATCTTCTGGAGATCCGGCAGTTTGCACAGTATGAGCGTATGGAGGATATTCTGGATAAGGAGAAAACGCTGATTTACGGTCTCATGACCGGCGACGAAGGATGGCGCCATGTGCCGGAAGCGCTGGCGGCAGAACGGCTGACCAATCAGTGGGGCAGTCGGGACTTTGTGCGGCTGATTTCCTTTGGGGCCAATACGGTGGTTCTCAATCTGGCAGACAGTAACCGCGCGGTCCATTACAGGGCCGGGCGCATGGATTTTGATCATACATACTATGGGGAGATGAACCCGTATTTTTCCATGAACAGCGACATTGCAGGGGTGAATCACGGAATTATATTTTCGGCGGAACTGGTTATGGTCATCAAGACCATCTGCAACCGGATTTTGCGCAGGCAGGCTGTTTACTATACCGGCGGTCATTGCAGAAAGCTGCAGAAGGAAATACGAAAGATTAAGGCCTACAGAGGAGAACTAATTACGACTCTGAATCGAGTGGAAAATCTGGAAATTTCGGAAATCGGTGAACTGGAACGGGTACTTCTCATCAGCCAGCAGATTGATCCGCTCATTGAAAAAATCAAATACTTGCTGGAACTGCTGGAATCGGAGCTGGATCTGTTATATCAGACCAGCACCAACCGTCTGGTGAATTTCCTGACAGCTGCAGGGCTTGTGCTTGCAGCATGGCAGGTCATTCTGGCGATTATGTAGTTTATGATATAGAAAACGAGGGAGAATATTTATGGATTTATCACATCTAAATAAAGAGCAGCTGGAGGCGGCAACTCATGTGGAGGGGCCGCTTCTCATTCTGGCCGGTGCCGGTTCGGGAAAGACCAGTACCATGACCAGCCGGATCGCTTATCTCATCGAGCAGGGCGTCAGTCCTTACAATATTCTGGCAGTGACTTTCACCAACAAGGCGGCCGGAGAGATGCGGGAGAGAGTGGAAAAACTGGTGGGCCAGGTGAGCTACATGTGGATTCTCACTTTCCACGCCATGAGTCTTCGGATTTTGAGGGAGCATTGTGATGTGGTCGGCTACGAAAAGAACTTCGTGGTCTATGACACAGTGGACCAGAAGACCATTCTCAAGAACATTCTGAAGGAAATGAAACTGGATACGAAGGAGTATCCGCAGGCGTATGTCCTGTCGGTGATCAGTCGGCAGAAGGAAGGAGACATTTCTCCTGACGAGTACCTGGAACTGAACGGCGGCAGTCCGAAGGCAAAAAAAATTGCACAGATCTACGGGGAGTATCAGAAGCAGCTTCGGGCAAACAATGCCATGGACTTTGATGATCTGCTGGTAAACGCCCTTCATGTGCTGCAGAGGGACAAGACCGTGCTGAAGGATTATCAGCAGCGGTTTCAGTACATCATGGTGGACGAGTATCAGGATACAAACCACATCCAGTATGAAATCATAAAAATGCTGGCATCGGGTCATAAAAACCTGTGTGTGGTCGGTGATGATGACCAGTGCATTTATCAGTGGCGGGGCGCGGATATCAGCAATATTCTGGGATTCGAACGGGATTTCCCTCAGGCGAAGGTGATCAAGCTGGAGCAGAATTACCGGTCCTGCGGAAATATTCTGGCCGCAGCGCACTCCGTGATTCGAAACAACCGCAGCCGGAAGGAAAAAAAGCTGTGGACCACCCGGGAAGATGGAGAGAAGATTACATACTGCCATGCGGAAAGCGACCGAGAGGAAGCCCGTTATGTGGCACAGGAAATCTATAATCTGGAGCAGAAGCGGAGCGGCGGAAGCCTGATCGGGGAAGGATATAATGATTTTGCCATTCTGTACCGGACCAATGCCCAGTCCCGTCTGTTTGAGGATGCACTGAAGGCCCGTGGCATTCCGTATCAGATTCTGTCCGGCTTCAGTTTTTATGAGCGGAAGGAAACCAAGGATATGATCTGCTATATGCGTCTGGTGATCAATCCTTCTGACGATCTGGCGCTGAAGCGGGTTATCAATGAGCCGAAACGGGGAGTCGGCCCGACTACCATGTCTAAGCTGGAGGGCATCGCCAGGGTGAACGGTCTGTCTCTGTTTGATGCCTTATGCATGGATGAAGTCATTTACAGTCTGCCGACGAAAGCCGGAAAGGCGGTCAAGGAAATGGTGGATGTCATCCGCCTGTGTCAGGAGGAGCGGCAGAACCTTCGGGTGTCGGATATCTACGACAATCTGATGGTGAAGACCGGATATCTGAAAGCGCTAGAAGACATTAATACAGTGGAGGCAGAGAGCCGCATCGAGAACCTGATGGACTTTAAATCGTTTATCTATGATTTTGAAAAAGATAAGGCGGAAGCCGGTGAAGAAGCCACTCTGGAAGAATTTCTGGAGAAGGTGGCCACCGACGGTGACGCAGATAAATATGATGAAAATGCCGGCAAGGTGACCATGATGACCATGCACAGCGCTAAGGGACTGGAATTCCCGGTGGTGTTCATGCCAGGCATGGAAGACGGCCTGTTTCCAGGTTACCGGGCCTTTGACAGCGAAGACGGAATGGAAGAGGAGCGGCGGCTCTGCTATGTAGGTATTACCAGAGCCAAAGAGAAGCTGTATCTGACCAGCGCGGCCTACCGGGTGCTGTACGGTAAGGGCGATGCGACCAGAGAATCCACCTTCCTGCGCGAACTGGATCCAAAGCTGCTGGAAGGCGATGCGGTGTATCGTCCAGGACGCAGGACCAGGAATCCTCTCGGCGTATCCACCGGCAGTCCGGACGGCTTTTCGCAGCCGGTCTATCAGCCGTTCGGCAGAACAGTGACGCCGGCGGAAATCGCGGCCGGAGGCCGCAGCGGCGGCAGCGGAGCTTCTTCGGCCGCCGCAGGATCTCCTGCAGCCAGAAGTTCCTTCACTTATGACCCGCTGAAAGCCGCACGGCAGGCAAGCACCCGGACGGCAGCAGGCGCCGGGAATGTGGATTTTGCGGTGGGGGATCAGGTGAGCCACGGCAAGTTCGGTTTCGGCCTTGTGGTAGATGTTGACGAGAAAACGATTACGGTCATCTTCGAGACCGTAGGACAGAAAAAACTGGCGAAAGGGATCGCGCCGATAAAGAAAGTGTGAGGTATGCGAAATGGAGTATCGCAGTGAAAAAGAGCAGAAGATTGAACAGATGCAGAATCTGATCGTTCTGCTGAATCAGGCATCGAAGGCATACTATCAGGAAAGCCGGGAAATCATGCCGAACTATAAATATGACCAGCTGTATGATGAGCTGGAAGCGCTGGAAAAGGAAACCGGCGTGACCCTGTCCCAGAGCCCCACGATGAAGGTGGGCTATGAGGTTCTGTCAGACCTGCCGAAGGAAGCCCATCCTTCGAAGATGCTGTCTCTAGATAAGACCAAGGACCGGGATCAGCTGGTCAGCTGGCTGGGGGTGCAGGAAGGCGTGCTCAGCTGGAAGCTGGACGGACTGACCATCGTACTGACCTATGATCAGGGGAAACTGGTGAAAGCGGTGACCCGGGGAAACGGCGAGATCGGCGAGGTGGTCACAAACAACGCGCGGATGTTCACAAACGTGCCGGTGACGATTGATTTTAAAGGTCGGCTGGTGCTGCGGGGCGAGGCGGTGATCACTTATCCGGATTTCGAAAAGATCAATGAGGAAATTACCGATGAGGGCGCCAGATACAAGAACCCGCGGAACCTGTGCGCAGGCTCTGTGCGGCAGCTGTCCAATCAGATCACGGCAGAGCGCCATGTGCGTTTCTACGCGTTCGCCCTGGTCAGTGCGGAGGGACTGGAATTCACCCGCCGAACGGAACAGTTTGACTGGCTTTCATCGCAGGGATTTTCTGTGGTGGAGCACCGGCTGGTGACGGGTTCCGATTTGAAGGAGTCCATCCAGTGGTTCTCTGACCGGATCGAGGACAATATCCTTCCGTCAGACGGACTCGTATTGTCTTTTGACGATATTGTCTACGGACGGTCTCTGGGGCAGACGGCCAAATTCCCGCGGGATTCCATCGCCTTCAAATGGCAGGATGAAATCCGGGAGACGACATTGCAGGAAATCGAATGGAGTGCATCCCGCACAGGACTTATCAATCCGGTGGCGGTATTCGAGCCGGTAGAGCTGGAAGGAACCACGGTGAGCCGGGCTTCTGTCCACAACCTCAGCGTGATGAAGGAGCTGGGACTGGGGATCGGAGACCGGATCCTGGTGTATAAGGCCAATATGATCATTCCGCAGATTTCCGAAAATCTGACCCGAAGCGGCCGGATCCATGTGCCGGAGGTCTGCCCGGTCTGCGGCAGTGACACGGTGATCCATAATGAGAACGGCGTGGAGACGCTGTTCTGCCCGAATCCGGACTGCCTGGCCAAGCAGATCAAACGGCTGACCCTGTTTGTTTCCAGGGATGCCATGGATATCGGAGGCCTGTCGGAAATGACCCTGGAGAAACTGGTGGACCGGGGCATGATTCATGAACTGGCGGATGTGTTTCATCTCGACCGGTACCGGCAGCAGATCATCGAGATGGAAGGATTCGGCGAGAAGTCCTTCAACAATCTGATCTCTGCTGTCGAAAAAGCTCGAAACCCGTCGACTGATCGGTTCCTGTACAGCCTGGGCATTCCGAACATCGGCACAGCCAACGCACGGCTCATTGCCGGACACTGCCGGAACCAGTGGAATGCCGTGGAGTCCCTGACGAAAGAAGAACTGATGACCATTGACGGCGTGGGGGAAGTCATGGCGGATGCTTTCGTATCGTGGTTTAACGATGAAGAAAATCAGAAGACCGTTTCTGACCTGCTGGCGGAAGTGACCCTGGATGAAAGCTATGAGGCGGCTGGAACTGCTTTCGAGGGACTGACCTTCGTCATCACTGGTTCGCTGAATCATTATGCCAACCGGGAGGCCCTGAAAGCAGAGATCGAAGCTGCCGGCGGTAAAGTGGCCGGCTCCGTCAGTGCGAAAACCAGTTATCTGATCAATAACGAACTGACATCCGGCTCCGGCAAGAACAGAAAAGCCAAAGAGCTGGGGATTCCGATCATCGACGAGGAAACGGTGAAAGACTGGCTGGAAGCAGGTGCTGTGATACAGTAAGCTGCAACATCATTGACATAAAAAACAGAAAAATTGAGGAACTTGAGGAAAAAGAAATGCTGAAAACCGGAAAACTGGACAGTGATCTGCTGAAACAGATCGTGATTGATAAAATAAACTATAAACGTCCGGAGGTGCTGACCCGGGCTGGCGTGGGAGAAGACTGCGCTGTGGTCGATTACGGCGAATACGAATGTGTCATGTCCACAGATCCCATCACGGCAGCCGTCAGCGACATCGGTCGGCTGGCCATCCATATCTCCTGCAATGATATTGCTTCCAACGGAATCCAGCCGCTGGGCATCATGCTTGCAGTGATGCTGCCGGTCGGGACGACAGAAGAAGACATTGAAACGATCATGGATCAGGCAGCAAAAGCTGCGGAGGCCTGCCAGGTGGAGATCATCGGCGGGCACACGGAGATCACAGCGGCAGTGAACCAGCCGGTCATCGTATCCACCGCCATCGGCCGCGGCAGAAAGAACCAGTCTGCCTCCGCCGAAAACATCCAGATCGGCGATGTAATCCTCATGACCAAGAGCGCCGGGCTGGAGGGTACCGGCATCATTGCGGGCGATTATGCGGAAGAACTGAAAGCGATTCTGTCACCAGAGGAACTGGAACAGGCATCCGAATTGCTGGATCACGTCAGCGTGGTCCGGGACGGTGTGACGGCCGGCGCGGTGGGGACCCACGGCATGCACGATGTGACGGAAGGCGGCATTCTGGGCGCCGTCTGGGAAATGTGCCAGATCGCAGGTGTGGGCTGCCAACTTCAGGAAGAAGCCATTCCAGTGGCTTCCGTTACCCGCAAAATCTGCACGCACTACGGTATAAACTATCTTCGACTGATTTCTTCCGGGGCGATGATCATCATGACAGCGCCGGAAAAGAAGGAAGAAATGCTGCAGAAACTGTCCGAGGCCGGTGTGCCAGTCTGCCAGATCGGCAGGATCCTGCCTGCTTCTGAAGGCCTGATGCTGCAGCACGTTGACGGAAGCAGTGAAATCATCGATCCGCCGGGACCGGACGAGCTTTATAAAGTGGTGAAATAAGTTTTACCGGTATATCATAATCAGAGCAAGGATCAGGAGATGCACAGGGTAGAAGGCGTAGAAGCCGTACTGGAGGGCTTTGCTGCTTCTGCCCTTTTTCCCGTTGTAGAGCCAAATCGGGATCAGAGCCAGAACGGCGAATCCCTGGGTTGGGAAATCATATGTAAAAGATCCCAGGCTGACAGGAATGGTCATGCCATCGAACACAATGATATTCAGTAATACCATGGCGGCAAACTGTGCCAGACGTGCGAAAGGAAACTCCCGGAGCAGATAGAACAGAATCACGGTCAGAACGCCCATGGCACTGTAATCCACGAAGCCCACCACCGACAGTAGCAGGCAGCCGGCTACGATGAAAAGGGCCTTGAGGATGGATTTGGGGCAGAGATTCTGCCGTGCAGTATCCAGGGCACGGATGGACAGAAGTCCCAGAAGCAGCGTGAACATGACGTTCTGATGGAACGGATAGATCATGCCGCTGCTGTACAGCAGATTGAACGGTATCTCGGAAAGCAGTCCGAAGATGAAGAGTCGCAGTGCGTATTTCCGAAAATCGGATGTATGAAAATAGCCTTCTGAAATCTGAAAGGCGAAGATAGGAAACGCCAGGCGTCCCA
>JALEHL010000130.1 GCA_022770665.1 Bacillota bacterium | reverse complement strand
CACTTCATCGCCGGGCTGCAGGAACTGCGGCGGTTTCATGCCCATGCCCACACCTGCCGGGGTGCCGGTGGCAATGATGGTACCTTTCTGCAGGGTCATGCCCTGCGACAGTTCGGAGATGGCGCCTGCCACCGTCTGGATCATATAGCGAGTATTGCTGTCCTGCCGGATCTGTCCGTTGACTGTGCAGGAAATCCGCAGGTTTCCTGGGCCGCCGTAAGTCTCCAGCTCGTCCGGTGTCACGATACACGGGCCCATGGGCGTGAAACCGTCCAGGCTCTTCCCCTTATACCACTGCTTATGACGGGTTTGAAGATTTCGAGCACTCACATCATTTACAATGGTGTAGCCAAATACCGCAGACAGGGCTTCGGACTCGGAAATGTCCTTCACATCCTGTCCCAGCACCACGCCCAGCTCCGCTTCATAGTCCAGGCTGTCCACCAGCCCCGTATAGGCGGAAACCGTCTCTCCGCTGCCCCAGGCCCGGTTCACGCGCTTGGAAAAGTAAATGGTGTACGGACGCTCACCGCCGAAAGCCTCCTTCGAGTACATGCCCGCTTCTTTCGCATGTTCGTCGTAATTGATACCCAGACAGATGACATCTTGCCGCGGCGTCACAATCGGTGCGCAAAATCTTACTGCCCGAAGATCTATGGCCTTCGCGGGTTCTGCCGCCGCTGCGGCTTTTTTCATGGTTCCCAGTTCTTCCGGTGTCGTCCGGCAGATCAGCTGGTTCATATCCTCATACGAAAACCCCAGGCTGTCAAGCGGAAATGCGGTCTGTCCTCTATCCACCGAAACTGCCGGGGTTTCCTGTCCATTGATATTCAAAGTATAAAATCTCATTGCCGTTTCCTCTTTTTCGTTTTCTCAGATGATTTTCTCAGATGATTTCTTCCGCGTAATGTACACCTTCCAGGGCCATAATGTCATCCACCAGCTGCGGATGGTAGTAGCGCTTTTTCATGTCCAGTTCCAGCCGAAGGGAAATATCGCCTTCCACAAAGGGCGGTTCTGTTCTCCGTTCCATGGAAATCATGTGATACCCCTCCTCCCGGATAAAATGCAGCAGCGCTTCCACCTGCTTTCGCTCCATTTCCAGATAGACTTCAATGGTCCGGGTGTGGCTTTCCACATAGCGGGACATATAGGACATGGCATACGTCGTGATCAGCACCAGCACCAGGCAGACTGCCGCTGCACCGACGAAGCCGGCACCGATGGCAATGCCCATGGCGGAGGTCACCCACAGACCGGCTGCAGTGGTCAGACCCCGAATCTGCTTCCGATCTGTTACTATAATCGTTCCTGCTCCCAGGAAACCGATACCGCAGAGCACCTGTGCCGGAATTCTGCCGATGTCCGCATCTGCCATGCTGAGGGCACCCAGATACTGTCCGGTCACAGTTGCCAGCGCCGAACCCAGGCAAACCAGCGCAAAGGTTCGTATCCCTGCTGCGTAACGCTTATGGGCCCGTTCCACGCCCACCAGGCTGCCTGCTACTGCTGCTGCCAGCAGCCTGACCGCCACCGATGCCATGGTAAGTTCCGTAAAAAAATCCACAGGTCAGCCCCCTTTCTTCTCATTTCACCAGCGGTCCGATCTTCGCCGATCAGCCCTTTACAGTTCTCCATGTCTTGTTGGACCACTGCGTGCAGACTTTTTCACCTTCCACGATACGCACGCCGCGGATCTTATAGTAATACGTGGTCCCGGCCTGCAGTCCTTTGGAATTGATGTACCATGTTACGCTTCCGCCGGATGTGGTGAAATACGGCCGACTCCCAAATCCGCTGTATCTCTCTGAAGACCGGAAAATTTCATAATAGTCCACCCGGTATCCCGGCGACTTGCTCCAGTCCAGACGGATCTTTCCGGTTTCCGTCAGGCAGGAGCTTGCCTCGATGGCGGTATTCTGAATTCCCAGGCGGATTCCCTCCGTCTGAGCCCCTCCGCCTCCCGGAGAATCCGGATCATCCGCAGTGCCCGGATTCTCCGGGGAAGCCGGTTCTTCCTCCACCGGTTCTGTCTTCTCTTTTATCGTGCGCCAGGATTTCGTAGACCACTGGGTATAAACTTTTTTTCCGTCCAGCGTCCGGACACCCCGCACCTTATAGTAATAGGTGCTGCCGGTTTCCAGTCCGCTGTCAGTCCAGCTTGTTTCTGTACCGGATGCCGTCGTATAGACAGGTTTCGTTCCAAACCCGCTGTACCTTGCTGTGGAGCGGAACACCTGCCAGGAATCCACTTTATATCCCGCGGATTTTACCCAGCTCAGGGAAATATCGTTCTGTTCTGTCAGGGCAGAGGAAAGCCGGATTGTCGTGGCCTGCACGCCGGCCGCAATGGATCCAGACGGATCCTGGAGGCTCTGTCCTTTCACAGTAAATGCAATGGAATAGGTCCTTTTTTCTCCGTCAGGCGCGGTAACCGTAATCTTCACCGTCCGGCTGCCGGAAGAGAGACTGACGGTTCCGGTCCCGCTGACAGAAGCACCGGCGTCAGAAGCCTTTGCAGAAACCGTCACCGATGTCACACCATCCGGCACCTGCACCGTATAGCTGGTCTGCTGGCCGGAAAACGCAGGGGAAAGCATTCCTGCAGAAACCGACAGCGAGGAAAGATAATTATTGTTTCCTGCCGTGCTCTGCGGCTTCGGACAGGCAGAAGACGGCATCGCTTCATAGACCGGAATCAAGAAGGTCATGGCCGTATCCATCACCTTCGTGTAACCTTTGCGAAGCGCCGCCGCTTCACTTTCGGCCCCCTGCACGTTGGTCATATACTGTCCGATTCCTACACTGGCTGACCCGTTCATCACATTAAATTTTTTCAGATACAGCGTATTCTGATGGTCCATCACATAATTCTGACTGTAGTACATGGCTCCGCCATAGATGGACTTATAGACGGAATTCCACGGCCGGCAGTAAGAACCGGTCTGCGCCGCATACCACAGACCGTGGGTCACGGCATCCATGCCGCCTGCCGCATAAGCTCCCACATTGAAGTGATTGTAGAATCCCTCATAGCCGGAAACAGTGCCGGAAATGCTCTTTCCGATGCCGGTGCTGCCCTGCTCCACCAGAATCATGGATGCCAGCACATACGGATTAACGCCGGTTTTTTCTCCGATTTCCATCAGAACCTGGTTATAAGTGTCATATCCGTCTTCCGGAAAAGCACCGCTTAGAAACGTGCCGTTCAGCACACCCGAAAGGCCGGCAGACGTCTGTGTTCTTCCATCATAAGAATGGGAAAGGAACTGGAAGATCCCGCTGGAGTTCAGGAAATTCCGCGGATCCATATAATATGCAGTCAGCGTGCGGGAAGCTGTCACCCAGTTTCCGCTGTCATATTGAATATAGGTTCCGGTAGCAAAATTGAAGGCGCCGGCATCCATGGACTTCCAGGAGGACGGCGACGTGCCCGGGATCAGGTTTCTGCCGGGTTTGCTTTCTGCTTCAAGCACCTCGCTCCAGGTCAGTCCGGTCTGGCAGGCCTCAAAAACCCAGTTCGGGTAATCGGCATGGAGCTGCCGCAGATACGGCTTATAGCTTTCCGGGAATCCCTGCCGGGTCAGTTCCTGCTCGAATGCCGCATCATATGTATATTCATGATCGCTGCGGATGGTGATATAATCCGAGCTCACATAGCCGGTTCCGCCCTGATAGCTGATCTTGTACCAGACCGTTCCAGTGTAGTCTTTTTCGCTGCCCAGAATTGTCACCGTTTCACCCATATAGACCATGCCGATGGCTTCATTGAGGGTTCCTGCCCCGGCTCTCACATTGAGGGCCTCGGTGGCGACGGTACCTGTGGTGCCCGAGGAAACGGAACCCTCTGCGGCGTCGGCAGATGGCGCGAAAAATGCAGACGTCAGAAGCAGAAGCATCATAAAAAGACATACGAAAAAGGTCCGCTTTGCGGATTTTGCGAAGAAACGGCCCGCGTGGCCCGATGCTGCCCCCGTCATTTGCTCGGCCCCAGTCTGCCGTCGTTATAATGCTTCCGGCACAGCGAGACATACATGTCGTTGCCGCCAATGACGATCTGGTCGCCCTGCTTGACGATTTTGCCGTCGACCACACGGGCAACCATGGTCGCCTTCCTGCCGCACCAGCAGATGGTCTTGATCTCTTCAATCTTATCGGCGTAAATCAGCAGATAATAGGAGCCTTCGAAAAGCTCATTTCGGAAATCGTTTTTCAGGCCGTAAGCCAGCACCGGCACTTCGCAGCTGTCCACGATCTCCACCAGCTCCTGCACATGATGTTTTTTCAGGAACTGGCACTCGTCGATCAGAATGCAGTCGATATGCCGTTTTTCATTTTCCCGCATATACAGTTCCAGAATGTTGGTGTCGTCTCTGACTACGGTGGCTTCCCGCTGAATCCCGATTCTGGATGTGATCAGACCGGTGCCGTACCGGTTGTCGGTAGCCGGAACCAGTGTCATGACCTGTTTTCCCCTCTCTTCATAATTGTATGCAACTTTGATCAGTTCGATGGATTTTCCTGCATTCATCGTACTGTATCTGTAGTATAACTGTGCCATGATATCCTCCCCGTTTTTTGTTGAATCTGCAGTTCCTCTATTATTTTAATTGAATTCTGTCGGAAAATCAAATATAATGTTCATATTGACGCAAGTTATCCCTTGCTTGAGTAAAGGAGTCCTTATATATGGAAGCATTTGTAATTCTTATTCTGAAGTGTCTGCTGCTGGGCGTCATCTGGGCAGCTTTGCTGATCCCTACATTCTGCAAATCCGGCGGCTGGCTCAAATATCTGATCACGGTCCTCATCGTTGCACTGCTCTGCTATTTTCTGCGTGCCTGGGCGAACATCATTAACCGCATGACTGTCATCGCCCTGATCACGCTGGTCGTATCCTGGATCGCCTCCATGGCGGTGTTTGAGCGGCAGGCCAAGGTGAAATCTCAGGTGATTTCTTTCTGCTGTGTCATGTCGGCAGTTTCCTATCTGATTTCCATCTGGGTGAAATTCGCGATCCTCTGATTTTTTCGGATCGCCCAGTTTCTGCACAAAATAGAACCTCCCGGCTTCATTCCCTGCTTCTGGCATTGTGGGTGTGTCGGGAGGTTTTTCTTTTCTATTTTCGGTTTTCTCAGCGGCATTCCGCTATGGCAGATACAGTGCACCGCTATAGGCTGCGGAAGCAATCAGAAGTGCCACGGATGCCAGACCGATTCCGAGAAAGATGTGGTTTTCTTTTTCGGCAAGCCACATGGAGATTTTGCTTTTCTGCATGAGATACCCTCCTTCTGTATACACGTTTGGATACATCTATTATACAAAAGGAGTCCGCTGCTGCATATTTCAGATAGTGTAAAGATTTATTCTTCCAGGATTCGCCGCAGTTCATCGCTTAACGGTTCGCCGAATTCGCAGATTTCATAATATTCCACGGCTTCAATCTTTGCTGCCTGCAGCTCGCCCAGATGTTCTTCCAGCTGTTTTGCAACCTTGCTGCGGTACCTTCTCGCAGAAGCACGATACCGTGTCCGCAGTTCTTCGATCTGCTTTTCTCTCGGCCAGTCTCTGTGATCCATCCGGTCCGGCCAGTACATCCAGTCAAAATACTGCGACTCGTGGCAGCAGGCCAGCTGCAGAATCTTTTCTTCATAATCGTCGATGGGCACAATAACATCCGGCTGGCAGGGATACGGTCGCTGGAAGCTGTCTGACCAGTACAGAATCACCGGCATGGTTTCCATGGCTTTCGTGTCGGCACAGACGGCCGGAACGGTCAGAAGGTAGGAAGCGTCTGCAACAAGCAGTGCTGTATTCCTGTGATCCGGATGGTAATCCCCGGGCCGGTTGGTCACGATCAGATCCGGCCGAAACTCCCGAATATAGCGGATCAGCCGCTCCCGGTTTTCTATGGAAGCGGTAAGGCGTGCATCGGGGATATCCCAGACATCATAGCGTCCGCCCAGCAGTGCTCCGCTTCTTGCCGCCTCTTCTGTTCGGATGGCTGCCAGCTGCGAGCCGCAGCGCCGGACATCATACATGCCTGCACTGCCGTCTGTCAAGGAGAGAAGCCGTACTTCCCAGCCTTTATCCCGGAGTTTCCACAGCAGTCCGCCTGCACTGGTATCCGCATCATCCGGATGGGCACCGATGCTGAGAACTCTGTATATTTTTTTATTTTCCTGTTCGTAAGTCATCTTGACTGTTCCTTTCTTGTTTTTTCAGATACGTCGTGCTATGATGGTTGTAAACCATTTTTTGTATACCTTCAGGAGGCAATATGCGAATTTCTGTTTTTGATATTGGCGGAACCTTCATCAAGCATGGGCTGTTTGACAGCTCCACTCTTTCCGAATTGCATCAGATTCCGACAAATGCTCATCTGGGTGCAGATCATCTGATTGCTTCGCTGGCAGACATCCTGCGCCAGGAACTGCAGGAAGGACCGCTGGACGGCATTGGCATCAGCACCCGCGGACAGGTGGACACCGAGGCTGGACGGATCATCTACGACCCGCCGGAAGTCATCCCCGGTTACAGCGGAACGTGCCTGCGCCAGGAGCTCCAGTCTGCCCTTGACTGCGGTGTGACTTCCGATCTGCCGATTGCTGTGGAAAACGACGGCAACTGTGCAGCCATGGCCGAAAATCGTGCCGGTGCCGCACAGGGGTTTGCAGACTGCATCTGTGTTGTTTTCGGCACTGCCATCGGCGGCGCCATCCTTTCCGATCACCAGGTATATCACGGTAGCAGTTTCTCCGCAGGAGAATTCGGCATGATGCGGTTCCCCGATGGCTGCGGTGGCTCCATGTATTATGAAAACTTTGCTTCCGTGACGCAGCTGGTGCAGCTGGTCAGCGCTGCAGATCCTTCCCTGGCCAATGGTCGGGAAATCGCCGCGGCACTGAGGGCTGCGGATGCCGCTGCAGTCACCACTCCGGTGACCGGAGCCGTCGATGCCTGGGCACGGCGGGCAGCCCTTGGCCTTTCTTCACTGATCCATATCTTCAACCCGCCATGCCTGGTACTGGGCGGCGGCATCATGGAAAGTGCAGAAATCTTTCGCCGCGTTCGCCGGGAAACGCAGGCTCTGCTGGCACCCGGCTTTGAAGCCGTTCAGATCCGACCGGCCTTGCTTGGTAATCGTGCCGGAATGCTGGGCGCTGGGTATCTGACGATGGATCTGATTTCCGGCTGATGCACGCGCGATTTCCGAATCTGTTCATCCACCGACTATCGGATTTTGTTTAAGGCGGTCGGATTTTGGCAAAAGCCTCCGAGAATCATCCATATCAAAAAAAAATCATCAAAAAGGTGGTTTCCGCACCGTGAAATTCGTCAGATTCCGCATGATTAACGCGCCCTGCCCCGGCTTACCACCGGAAGACAATCCTCTATCACAGCGTCCTGTATTTGTTCGTTTTCCGTTGTCCGGCTTACCAGATACATTTCGTCAAACAAGTTCACCGTGGAGCAGCAGTGACCCGGAATCACCTGCACCATATCACCGACCTGGAAGGAATGTTCACCGTAAAACGCCGTATGTTCTTCACTGAGATTGATCGATTCGTATGCGTGCCCCACAATTCCCGGATTTCCCTGATCCGGACAGATGCTTTTGATTCCCGCATCAATGACGAAATGATCCGGTCCGGCGGAAATGACAGTCGCCATCACGAACAGGGAATTTTGAAATACCGTGTTCATTCCGCGGTAAGCCATATCGAGGAAGATAAAAGAGCCGGACTGGATTTCCGTATAGACTGTGCTCTTTGTCTTCAATGCCACAGTTCCGGTGCTTCCCCCGCTGACCTCACGGCTCTCGATTCCTCTCTCCGAAAGATAGGCCAGCAGTTCTTTCAGCCGCTTTTCATTGGCTGCCGTGGCTGCCTCCCGTTTTTCTTTCTCATATTCATGGGCCAGATTCCCTGCATAAGCCTGCACCCCGTCGTAGCTGACGCAGGGCAGTTCTTCCAGCAGTGCCGCCAGACGGTAAAAATCCTCAAACGTCGTCACACCGCACCGGTTCATCCCGATATCCAGCTCCACATAGCAGTGAATCTGCGTACCTGCCAAAACAGCAGCTGCAGAAAGGGCTCTGATATTTTCCTCCTGATCCACACAAACCGTCAGGCGGCATCGGCCTGCCAGATGTGCCAGCCTGGAGATCTTCGACGGCTGCACCACCTGATTGGCAATCAGGATGTCTTCAATTCCTGCGTTGGCCAGATCTTCTGCCTCCGAAAGCTTGGAACAGGTAATACCGCAGGCACCGTTCTCCAGCTGCATCCGGGCGATGACCGGCGATTTATGGGTTTTATAATGAGGCCGCAGCTTCAGGCAGGTTCCCTCCAGCAGCCCGTTCATCCTCTGCAGATTCTTCTCCATTTCCTGCCGGTCAATGACCAAAGCAGGTGTTTCCAGATTTCTCACTTTCATATTCCGTTCTCCTCCTATTCTTACACTAGTTTACCACATCTTCTGATGCATTGCACGAAGGATTTTTATTTGCCCTTCAGTTGACCATCAGCCCACGGTTTGCTTTAACTAATTCAACAATATGGGCGAAAAAAATCAAAAATGCACGTAATAATTTCCGATTTTTCACTTAAAATAGTATATTTTCGGTGTTTTTAGCCTTTTTTTATGCATTTTCAGTTCTATTTTACGTGCATTTTTAAAAAAAAGTCCTTGATATTGTTGAGTTAGGCAAGGCAAACTCAATGGCAGAGAGTTCATACATGTTCCGTTTGAACCATCATAAAAAACGGGCATCATATTTGAATGACACCCGCCTCGGCATGTTCCAATCCTTAAATTATGACAGTCATTGATTTCTATGTATGAAAACTATGAAATAGCACATTCACCGCTCATAACGCAAAACGTTTTTCAATTACCATATAGATACACCCGCCAAGTAAATACGCAGCGATATCTAACGGATCTGAAACTGCTCTGCTTAAGTACAGCGGTGTGATATATTCCCAGAAGATTCCGCATCCCAAAACAAATAATACTGCCGGCATCATGCGGCGAGTCGTTCTGCGTCCTGACCAGGCAAGAAGCAGATTCAGAAAACAGAGAATCCATGCCCCAGCCAGAATATCCGCTCCATAGCTGGCAAAGAACAGATACAGGACTTCGGCATCCTGCATCCGTTCCGCGAATCGTCCCAGTCCCGGAATCAGAAGAAACCGGTTCAGTGCATACAGTCCGCTCAGACTCAGCAGTACATACAAACGTTTCATCACAGGAAAGACAGCACGATAATAGTCAGCACAACAATGAGAATAATGCCGCCGACACCGATGCTGTCACTTTTTTTATATACGTACGCCGGTATGTCCATGATATCCTCTTTCAGGATCAGTTTCTCATCCGGTTCCCCCTGGTCCTCCACGATGTGCA
>JALEHL010000128.1 GCA_022770665.1 Bacillota bacterium | reverse complement strand
CCCATCGAAGTGAAGTCCGGAAAGGATTACACGGTTCACCGTGCACTGAATACTTTCGTGAAGAACGAGGATTATCATGTAAAGAAGGCTTTCGTACTTTCCAATGCCCGCGAAATTCAGACCAAAGGGAAGATCACATATGTCCCGGTATATTTCATCATGTTTTTTGGCGACGGGACTGAAGTCACAGACTGGAACAGGGAAGAATAACGAATCGAAAAACAGGAGCAGCAAAATATGAATCAGCAGTTGCAGAAGCAGGAAGAAAAATTTCAGCAGATGACCGAAGAACCGGTGGGTAAACTGATCCGGCATCTGGCGGTGCCGTGCATCATCAGCATGATGATCACTGCCTTTTATAATCTGGCGGACACGTTTTTTGTGGGACAGATGCACAGCAATACGGCCACCGGGGCGGTGGGGGTTGCATTTTCCTTAATGGCGATTATCCAGGCCATCGGATTCTTTTTTGGCCATGGAAGCGGGAATTTCGTATCCCGGGAGTTGGGCCGGCAAAACCGGGAAGCTGCGGAAGAGATGGCGGCAGACGGATTTTTCCTTGCCATGATGACCGGCGTGGTTCTTCTGATTCTGGGACAGATCTTCCTGACGCCGCTGGTGCGGATGCTGGGATCTACGGAGACCATCATTCCGCATGCCAAAAGTTATGTACGGATTATCCTGATCGGTGCACCATGGATGACGGCGTCGCTGGTTCTGAACAATCTTCTTCGGTTTCAGGGCAGTGCCATTTACGGCATGGTGGGCATCACCGCCGGTGCAGTGCTGAATATTATCCTGGATCCGCTGCTGATCTTCGGGCTGGGACTGGGGGTCGCCGGGGCGGCCATTGCGACGATTTTCAGCCAGTTTGTCAGCTTCTGCGTGCTGCTGATCCAGTGCAGGCGGGGCGGAAATATCGCCATTCGGTTCACTCGGTTCCGGATTACAAAGGAGTATCTGATTGAGATTATCCGTGGCGGTCTGCCTTCTCTGGGACGGCAGGGACTGGCATCGGTGGGAGCCATTGTGCTCAACCATTCTGCCGGCATTTACGGCGATGCAGCCATTGCGGCTATGACAGTAGTAAACCGGATTATGATGACGGCAGGCTCTGCCCTGGTGGGGTTCGGACAGGGCTTCCAGCCGGTGTGCGGCTTCAACTACGGTGCCGGTCTGTGGCACCGGGTTCGGGAAGGGTTCTGGTACTGTGTCAGAACGGCGACGGTATTTCTGATTGTATTTGCCTGTCTGGGCATCGTACTGGCACCGCAGCTGGTGGCGCTGTTCCGGGATGACCCGGATGTCATTGAGTTCGGCACACTGGCCCTGCGGCTTCAGTGTCTGACTTTCCCGCTGTCCAGCTGGATTGTGGCAAGCAACATGATGCTGCAGACCATCAACCGCACGGGTCCTGCCACGTTCCTGGCGGTTGCACGGCAGGGACTCTTCCTGGTACCCGCGCTGCTGCTTCTGACGCCTGTCCTCGGCATGCTTGGCGTGCAGGCGGCACAGCCTATCTCGGATTTACTGACCTTTTCTGCGGCAATTCCGCTGCAGCTGATGACGCTGCGGGATCTAAAGCAGGGAGAAAAGTAATCAAGCTTATATAAATTTTCGTGCAAGGTATTGCATTTTTCGTGCAAATACCATATACTAAGAATATTAGAAGGAAAGGAGATGATTGTATGGCTGGCCCTACCACCAATATCAGCATCCGCATGGATTCAGATTTGAAAGCGCAGGCTGATGCGCTGTTTGCAGAACTCGGCATGAACCTCTCTACAGCGTTCAATATTTTTGTCCGCCAGTCCCTCCGGGAGGGCGGAATTCCCTTTGAAATTAGCCTGAATCAGCCCAACAAGGAGACGGTTGCTGCCATGTTGGAAGCGGAAAGGATTGCGAAAGACCCGTCTGTGAAAGGTTATACCAATCTGGATGAACTGTTCGCAGACCTGAAGGCATGAGAAAGACAAAGTATATCGTCAAGCTCACTACGCAGTTCAAAAAGGACTAT
>JALEHL010000029.1 GCA_022770665.1 Bacillota bacterium | reverse complement strand
TGTCAGAGGAAGAGCGCAGGTTTGTGCTAAGTCGCGGCAGTCATGTGGATTTCCTGATTTTCTCTAAGATGGATTATCAGCCGGTTCTGGCGGTGGAGGTGGATGGATATGCCTATCACGCTGCCAATGAGAAACAGCAGGCGCGGGATAAAAAGAAAGATGGCGTTCTGAAAAAATACGGAATTCCTCTGGAACGCTTCGCAACGACCGGAAGCGGCGAAATGCAGCGATTTGAAGCGGCGCTGAGAGAGTTGGGGTGAGGATCAACATTTACGTAAAAAAAAAATAATCGCCCGGGCTTGGAATCTGAGGATAAAATCATGAAGAAGAAAAACAAAAAATCAGAACTGCTTTTGGAGCAAGATGGAATAATTTTGAAAAGAACGCTTGTTCTTAACACGGATTTGTGATATGATTGAGTAGTCAAGAGGACAAGCGAAAGCGGCTGGCGACAATCTTTCAAAAGGGAGAAAGGAGCCAGAATGGTTAGAGTAACTGTAACATACTCCAAAGGGGTATTGCGGATTACAATAAGCATGAAAAAAGCCGCCCAAGCTGAGGACTAAGGCGGCAAGCCCAAATTAAGTCAGCCGTTTTCAACGGTTTCCTCTTGATACCACTATAACATAAATACGGCGGAATTTCAATAGAAAAAGGCTAAAGCCGCACTGTGCGTCAGCTGATTTCCTCCATATTCCGGTTCAGGGAATTGTCATAGGAACTGAACCAGTATCGATCGCCGTTGATGTGCACGTTCGTCATGAGGATGCTTTTTTCCAGGTCGATGTCGATCCGGTCCAGAGCGGTCAGCAGCGTGCGGATCCGGTAGGTCATCGGCAAAGGATCCTTCTCGATGGTGACATTCAGGTAATACAGCAGATATCCTGATGATTCTGGCAGAGATTTTCGCAGTGCTGGCTCTGATCATCTTGCTGCTCCGCATCGGACTGCAGGGTGCATCGGAAGCTGTTGCAAGGAAGCTTTCGGGCAAGGGGAAAGGACCTTCCGGCGGACCGTACAGCGGTGAGGCGCAGGATTTTTTTGAGCAAAATCCGGGCGAGTCCTGTTATACGGATTCTGCCGGCAGTTCGTGGGATAATACGTTTTCTGACGATTAGAAGGCAGGCGCATTGTCATAATCAAAGGGGTTCGTGAAAAGTGTTTCCACTGCTCGGATCCGGGGATTCGGACAGCGCGGCGCACGGATTTTGCGAAGAACGGAAAAATCGAAGAAACGGAAAAAGAAGGAGATACGATATGAATTTCAGCAGGAAAGGCAGAATCATTTTAGCCGTCGTTCTGATCATGGCAGCGGCGGCTGCATTCTTTGTGATCGGAGACCGGGCGTCCTCGGCGGACAGCTACAGCGGCTCCATGGAAACGCTGAAGGAAATTCAGGGGCAGGCGATGGGAATGACGGCCAGTGCAGCCGGGCTTGCGACGATCGCGGCGGCGGTTCCGGGGGATGCGACCACGCCGATTGCCAATAAGCTCATGGATCTGGCCGGATATATGGTCATTGTTTATGTGGCTATCACGGTGGAGAAATATCTGCTGACGCTGACCGGCCTGGTTGCCTTCAAGATTCTGGTACCGCTCGGGCTGCTGGCGCTTGCGGTGACGATGGTGTTTCTGCATGACAGAAAAGGGCTGGCAGAGCGGATCTGCCAGGTGGCGGTGAAATGCATGCTGCTGGGAGTGCTGCTCTGGGCGCTGGTTCCTGTCAGCCTTTGGACGACGAATCTCATTCAGCAGACGTATGAGACGGCATATGCAGACAGTACGGCTGCAGCGGAGGAATCTGCCAGGGAGCAGGAGACGGGGGATGCCGGAAGCAGCGAGGCGGATGATGCGGATGATGAAAAATCTTCCCTCTGGGGATTTCTGGATGAAGTCAGGGTGAAAGCCGGCGAGGCTGTGGAGAAGGCGGGCAGTGCAGCGGATGAGAAAGTCGCGGAGCTGAAGCTGGCGCTGAACCGGATGATTGAAGGGATTGCGGTGATGATTGTCACGACCTGTGTGATCCCGATCTGTGTGCTGCTTCTGTTCCTGCTGCTGCTGCGGACGGTAACCGGGATGAATTTTTCCGTGCCGGGTGTCCGAAACCTGCCGAAAGCATCGGGTGTGATCCGAAAACAGAACGTGGAATCAGAGAAATCTGCATGAAATCATTCGGCAGAAGGCATTTCAACAATATCTGCCGGTTTATGCGGCAAAAACACGTAAAAAACAGCCTGCCAGGCTGTTTTTTACTGTGTTTTCCGCCGATTTCCTGCGAAAACCGGCGGTTTTTACGTGCCTTTTTGAAAATTATCGCCATGTTTTGTTGAACTGCAAGGGACAATCCGGTCAGACAACGAAGCGACCGGGACGGCGACGCCCTTCCGGGAGGGCGACTGCCGGCCGGAGCGGCAGCGTGGCTGCCCGGAAGCGGGAGAAACA
>JALEHL010000027.1 GCA_022770665.1 Bacillota bacterium | reverse complement strand
TCTTCGCAAAATCCGCAATTTTTACGTGCATTTCGCCGAAAAAACTTTTATATTGTTGCATTAGTCGTGGCTAACCGCCATGCACAGATGTGCGGATAAAAAAACGACCGCTCACCATGGGAGACATGTGCGGTCGTTTTTCTTTTTATGGTTGCTGACGAGAACCGTCGTCCTTTCGTCTCTCGTCAGCTGTTGCTTCATGATTCTATTTTACAGGCTGCCTGGACTTCCCGCAAGGATTATGCCGGATTCCTAAATATATAAAGAATTCGGCCGCCTGCAGTTAATTATCTAAAGTCCCTATACCGGATATGCCTTGTTTTCCCGGTCGCAGAGAGCCGGGTCGATGCCATGCTGCCGTGCATCCCGCTCCTTGAAGAAGTCCAGAGCAACCTGCGGGAACAGTGCATAGGACAGAACGTCCTCATCCTGCTGCTTGTAGGCGCCCAGTTCCTCCGAAAGCTTGTGCAGCTCCGGCTTCAGCAGATCTGCAGGACGGCAGGTGATCGGCTCCTCATCGCCCAGGGCTTTTTTCTGCACCTCCGGGTTAAACGGACGCATGGTGGCGCCGTACTCGCCGTGGAGCACCGCCTTCGTTTCCTTGGACATGACCTTATACCGCTCACCCATCAGCACATTGAGCACTGCCTGGGTGCCCACGATCTGTGAAGACGGAGTAACCAGAGGCGGCTCGCCCAGGTCACTGCGGACACTCGGAATCTCCGCCAGAACATCATAGAAACGGTCAGAGGCATTCTGCTCCTTCAGCTGAGACACCAGGTTGGACAGCATGCCGCCCGGAACCTGATACAGCAGTGTCTTTACATCCACGCCCAGCACCTTCGGATCCAGACGACCATCTGCGATAAACCGGTCACGGATCGGGCGGAAGTAATCCGCAATCTCCGCCAAAAGATTCTGATCCAGTCCGGTATCATACGGGCTGTTCCGGAAAGTCTCCACCATCACTTCGGTGGCCGGCTGGCTGGTGCCCATGGCAAACGGCGACATGGCCGTATCGATGATATCGCAGCCCGCTTCCACACCCTTCAGATAAGTAATCGGCGCCACACCGCTGGTGCAGTGGCTGTGGAGCTGAATCGGCACAGACACGGTTTCCTTCAGGGCGGTCACCAGTTCCGGCACGTAAGCTGGCGTCAAAATACCCGCCATATCCTTAATGCAGATGGAGTCAGCCCCCATATTTTCAATTTCGCGGGCAATTTTCACCCAGTATTCCGTCGTATAGGCGGCACCGGTGGTATAGGCCAGCGCAATCTGTGCCTCTCCGCCCTCTTTTTTAATGCTCCGCACGGAAGTCTCCAGATTGCGCAGGTCGTTGAATGCGTCGAAAACACGGATGATGTCGATACCATTGGCGATGGATTTCTGCACGAAATATTCCACCACGTCGTCTGCGTAATGCCGGTATCCCAGCAGGTTCTGGCCGCGAAGCAGCATCTGCAGCTTGGTGTTTTTCACCCGGTCGCGGATCTGCCGAAGCCGGTCCCACGGATCTTCTTTCAGGAACCGCAGACATGCGTCGAAGGTTGCACCACCCCAGCATTCCAGCGAATAAAACCCGACCTGGTCCATTTTTTCCAGAATCGGCAGCATATCCTCCGTCCCCATTCTGGTGGCCACCAGAGACTGGTGGGCATCCCGGAGGACGGTTTCCGTAATTTTTATCTTTTTCTCAGTCATATGTGAACTCCTTTTTTACACACCGAAGATGGCCATAAATACGCCGGCCGCAACCGCCGTACCGATGACACCTGCTACGTTCGGTCCCATGGCGTGCATCAGCAGGAAGTTGGTCGGATCCTCCTCCGCACCCACTTTCTGAGAAACACGAGCGGCCATAGGCACAGCCGAAACACCGGCAGAACCGATGAGCGGATTGATTTTGCCCCCGGACAGCTTGCACATCAGCTTGCCGAAGAGCACACCGGCAGCAGTGCCGAAACAGAAGGCCGCCAGGCCGATAATGACGATTTTGATGGTATCCCACTTGAGGAAGGCCTCCGCACTGGTGGTGGCACCAACGGAGGTACCCAGCAGGATGACCACGATGTACATCAATGCGTTGGAGGCGGTTTCCGTCAGCTGTCTGACCACGCCGCTTTCCCGGAACAGGTTGCCCAGCATCAGCATACCCACCAGTGGTGTGGTGGACGGCAGCAGACCGCAGACCACGATGGTCACCACAATCGGGAACAGAATCCGCTCCCGTTTGGATACCGGTCGAAGCTGCTCCATCTTGATGGCGCGCTCTTCTTTGGTGGTCAGGGCACGCATGATCGGCGGTTGAATGATCGGCACCAGCGACATATAGGAGTAG
Organism: Bacillota bacterium; assembly: GCA_022770665.1. Lineage (GTDB taxonomy): Bacteria > Bacillota > Clostridia > Peptostreptococcales > Anaerovoracaceae > RGIG7179. Next base: position 722 of record JALEHL010000027.1, on the reverse strand, counting down.
GCCGCCACGGCAATCGGTCCCATGATCTCCGTCTGGTGAAGCTTGGATGCCAGATAAATGGAGGTCGGCCCGTCGGCGCCACCGATGATGGCGATGGCTGCAGCGGCCAGGTCATTGAAGCCCAGGCACATGGCCAGCAGATAGGCGCCGAAAATACCGAACTGGGCTGCCGCACCCAGCAAGAAGCTCTTCGGGTTGGCGATCAGCGGGCCGAAATCGGTAAGAGCACCTACTCCCAGGAAGATTAAGGACGGCAGGATGGCCCATTCGTCCAGTTTGTAGAAATAATGCAGCAGTCCGCCTTCTTCCATAATCGGAGGATAGATGTTTACCAGCAGCATGCCGAAGGCAATCGGCAGCAGCAGCAGCGGCTCATACTGTTTGGCGATGGCAAGGTACAGAAATCCGCATGCCACCACGATCATGACCAGATTTCCCAGGGTCAGGTCGAAAAACGCAGTCTGGTGAATCAGGTTCGAAAGTGTATTCGCAATATATTCCATAATGTATGTCCTCTGTCCGTTCTACAGGATCGTGGCCACGGTCTGGCCGGATTCCACTGCTTCCCCTTCGGCCACCAGGATTTCTCCGATGGTGCCGTCTTCCGGCGCTACCACAGGAATTTCCATCTTCATGGCTTCCAGGATTACGATGCTGTCGCCCCGTTTTACCTGGGCACCGGCCTTCTGCACGACTTTCCATACCTTTCCGGCGGTACCGGT
>JALEHL010000145.1 GCA_022770665.1 Bacillota bacterium | reverse complement strand
TGCAGCGATTGTGCCAAAGCCGGTACCAGAAGCGGTAGCAAACAGTGCTGCTGCAAGGAAGGTAATCACAGCAAATGTCGTCGGTCCTACACCAATGCTGGCTGCTACACCGGCAATGCCGTTGGCCAGACCGGACATTCTCAGAATCCTGGAGAATACTCCGGCAAAAATCCAGCAAACGACTGGAATAATTGCTTCGCGACTAGCCATACCATTAATCACAGCTTCCGCATAGTATTTTTTATCCTTCGCAAAAAAGAACGGGATCAGGATTGCGGTGAACGCCGGTACCCAAAGCGCACCATCAGAAATGGACTGCCATACAAAAGTGGTCATGATAATCATCACGATAAAGATGACAAACGGCAGGAAAGACATTCCAGTACCGCCATAGAATTCAAGCTTTTTCTTTTCCATATTTTCCTCCTTTGTGAAATTATAATTACCTCTTCCAGTCTAAACCCGAACAATTTCTTAACTCGCAAATTTTATGCCATAGAATTTAATTCTGTTCAGAGCCACACTTATTGTCGAATTTTATGGTTTTTACAATCTTTGCGTTATTTTATCTGCACTGCCTGCAGACAAAAAATAAGGAAATATTTTTCCACATAGAAAAATATTTCCATGTATTTTATTTCATAGTACTGACATCGATCTGCAGTTCCACGATCTTGTTGAACAGCTGACGTCGACTGAGTCCCATCTTTTCTGCAGCTCGTGTAATATTTCCGTTGGTGGTCTGCAACGTGTTTAGAATAAAATCTCGGTCAAAGTTGGCTCTGGCCTCCTTATAGGTGAGGCCAGAGCCTGCTGCATCTCTATGTTTCTTATCGTCCGATCCGCTTTCGGTCACCCCGTTTTCCTCTGCCCATCCTGCCATAGACATTATCCCGCTTTCCCCTGACAGAATCATCATGCGCTCGATGATGTTTTTCAGTTCCCGGATATTCCCCCTGTACTCTTGATGCAGGAGCCACTGCTTCGTTTTATCTTCCACCGCAATGATATGTTTTCCCGTTTCTTTCTCATATTTATTTATGAAAAAACGGATAAATTCCGGAAGGTCCTCTCTCCGCTGCCGAAGTGGCGGCACTTTAATTTCGATTGTATTAATCCGATACAGAAAGTCCTGCCGAAATGTTTTCCTGAGAACCATTTCCTCCAACGGACGGTTAGTGGCGGTTATCAGGCGAAAATCTACTGGAATTACCGTGCCTGATCCAATTCTTTCGATCTCTTTCTTCTCAAGAACCCGAAGCAGCATCACCTGCACATCCATGCTCAGATCCCCAATCTCATCGAGGAATACCGTGCCCCCAGCGGCTTGCTCCAGCTTACCGATACGTCGAGAAACCGCACCAGTATACGCACCTTTCTCGTGACCGAGAAGCTCTGATTCGATCAGCTCATGAGGATATTGCTGACAGTTAATAGCAATAAACGGCTTTTCCCTTCGTTCACTCCGCCGGTGGATCTCCTCTGCCACAATCTCCTTACCTGTTCCAGATTCTCCAGTAATCAGCACGTTGGCAGAAGAATCCGCCACCAGATCCACCATCTTCCACACTTCCTCCATAGCGTGGTTTCTGCTGTTCAGCAAATATTTTTCTGATTCGCCTTCACTTCGCCGAATGGATTTCATATTAGTCATTTCAAGCCGGGATGCCGCTTTGTCAATTTCCATCAGCAGCTCGTCAGGGTTATGACTCTTGACGAAGTAGCTGAAGGCACCCCTTTTCATCGCCTCTACTGCAGATTCAATCGAGCCGTAGCCTGTGATCATGATCACTTCAACCCTGTCCTGATAGTGATTCTTTATTTTTTGCAACAGCTGCAGCCCATCCATGCCTGGCATCATGATATCTGTCAAAACAATATGACAGAATTCCCGTTCCAGAAAAGATAGTGCCTGCTCTGCTGACTCCGCCGTCCGCGCAGTATATCCCTGGCTTTCCAATAGCATTTTATAGGTATCCCTGCTGTCTCTTTCATCATCAACCACCAGAATTTTTAAAAAGTTATGACTATTGCTCATGTTTCACCTGCCCCTGCGGAATGCGAATAAGAAAACTTGTTCCTTCTCCTTCCCGACTTGTCACCTCAATAGTTCCGCCTATTTTCTCCACTTCCGAATATACGATGTACAGTCCGAGTCCGGTTCCCTTTCCCGGCTCTTTGGTAGTAAAAAACGGATTGAAGAGGCTCCGCATGTTCTTTTCGGAAATGCCACAGCCTGTATCCTCACAGATCATCTCCACAAACCCTCCAGCATTTGCAGCCGACAAAATCAAGCGTCCGCCATTCTCCATGGCATCAACACTGTTTGCCACCAGATTATGAAATATATGTTTCAGCGCATCTTCACTGGTTACCAGATGCAGATCCTGATCACACCGGATCTCCACGGAAATACCTGCCGAATGAAATTCCTTTTCCTGCAGCAGCACCACTGATTCCAGCAGTTGTCGCACGCAGACTTCCACCTGACTGTCATCGGAGACACGCCAGAAGTTCATCACATTATCGATGATCTCACTGGCTCTTTTCACGCTATCATCAACATAATTCAAGGATTTCTGCAATGCTTCATCATCCCTATGGCTGCTACGGATGATAAAGCTCTGCGTTCTTATAATTCCCAGCGGGTTACGAATCTGATGTGCCATTCCACCCGCCAGCTGGCCGATCGCAATCATTTTAGATGACTGCAACAATTTCTGGCTGCTAGCCTCGTCCAACGTAATATCCCGCACCATCAGTAGAACTGCGCTCGAACCTGCACTGTCCTCGGGAAAGCTGGCCGGCACGCTGCGGATTTCATAAATGGCATCCGCCGTTCGCACTTTTTTCACCACCGGCTGTTCCTTCTGCATCGTGTCAGCTATGATGCATACCTTCTCGTCTCCGCAAAAGCCGTTGCACTGAGGATTGCCGCAAAAATTACGCAGAAACTGAGAGCACGGAATACCTTCCTCCAGCTTTTGGCCCATCAGATTTTCGCTGAAGAACCGATAGCTGCCGTTGAGTATCTTTCCTTCACCGTCCGCCAGAATAACACCCTCGGGCATCTGGTCAAAAATCAGCTGTAGTTCATTGTTTTTTGCTGCAAGTTCACTGGTCCGCCGGTTAACTTGCCTGCGCAGCGATCGATTGTTCAGCTGCACCAGAAGAACAGCGAAACCAAAGGCCGCCACCACGATTCCCAGCAAATTCGCTACAGCAGAACCCGACCGGGTAGTAATCAGTGGTGTGGATATACCGAACCACTTCTGCTGTATCTTTTCTAGTTGTCCTTTTTCATTGATTGTTTTGATGGCCTGGTTCAGCACTGGAACCAATTTAGCTTTTTCCTTCGGAACTCCCAGACAGACCGGCTCCTCATACAATGAGGTCCCTATGGTTGAAATTTTATCGTTGCAGCCCTGCTTTCCCGCATAGTAGGATACCACCGGCTCGTCCCCGATGACACCGTCCACATTACCTGCCTGCAGCATCTCCAGTCCTTCCCCAACATCGTGAACATAAACCAGCTCCGCTTCCGGGAAATTCATTTTCATATACCAGTTGGCATAGTCTCCCTTTTGTGTGGCCACACGCATGGAGTGAATATCTTGCATTGTATAATCCAGTCCGCTGCGGACAACCATCACCGTACGTAATGTATAGATCGGATCTGTAAAGACAAAATACTTCTCTCGTTCCGAATTGATAAACATATCACATAGATCCGTTTCCCCTGATTTCAGTGCATCGATAGCCTCATCCCATTTATAGGGAACTGCAGAGATCTCAATGCCAAGTTCCAGAGAAAGCTGACCTACATAGTCCACCACTACGCCTTTATATACACCATCCTCATCCACAAACCGTAGAGGTGGAGCGCTCTCGTCGGCACCATATACCAATACGCCTCCAGGAGCACACTCCGCCAGTACCTCCTCATATTCTTCTGTCTTAGTATCCTGGTACCCTGCAACCAGCACGCTAAGCATCGCCACCGCGGCGAAAAAGACAAGGAGTCCCATAGCCAGACTGCTCCGACTGTCTCTGATGAAATTTTTCATGATTTCTACCGCACCGGCACGATCTCCATCCAGTATCCATCCGGATCTTCGATAAAGTAGATGCCCAGATCCGGATTATCGAAGCAGATGCATCCCATCTCCTCATGTTTCCTGTGCGCGGCATCAAAATCCGCTGTCCGGAACCCCACATGAATCTCGTTGTCACCCAGATCATACGGCTCTTTCCGGTCCGCATACCAGGTCAGCTCCAGCTGACAGCATCCTCCTTCATGTCCCAGAAACACGATCTTCCAGGAGCCGTCTTCCGCCTCTTTCGTCCGCATCACTTCGAGTCCCAGCGCCTCCTGATAAAAAGCAAGGGACTTTTCCAGGTCCAGTACCGTGATACAGCTGTGATATGGTTCAAACTTCATGATTTTGTCCTCCTTTATTCTTCGCAAAATCCGTTTCTCCAGCCGCTTCCGAAAGCCTCGCGGACAGATTTTGCTCTGTCCTTCTTATTCTATCATATTTCCCGCCGGGAAAAAAAGCCCCAGGAGGAAATATTATTTGACACATACCCGTTATTGTGGCAAAATGACCTTAAGAAACGTGATTTCATGTGCGAAAGGGGGAAATGGAATGACTATCTTTGGAATTACTGTCAGTATGGCCGTCGTATGGCTTGCTCTTGCTGTCATTTTCCTGATCATTGAAGGGATTACTGTAGGCCTTGCCACCATCTGGTTTGCCGCAGGAGCTTTCGTGGCGCTGCTGCTTTCTCTGTTTGACGTGCCGGTCATGGTGCAGGCTGCCGTGTTCCTGATCGTGTCTCTGGTTCTTCTGTTCTCGACCCGGAAGATCTTCGTGGAAAAGCTGAAGGCCGGTTCAGAGAAGACCAATGTGGATGCGCTCATCGGCGAAGAGGGAAAGGTTACGATGTCTGTGGCGCCGTTTGCACCCGGACAGGTGAAAGTCGGCGGGCAGATCTGGACGGCTGTGGGTCCGGACCCGGATACCTCCATCCCGGAGGGCACGCTGATTCAGGTTCTGGCCGTGGAAGGGGTCAAGCTCGTTGTCACTCCCGCGGTTAACAAGTAGTCTGTCGGCCGTTCTGCCGGCACTTTGGAATATTTTTGATTTGAGAAAGGAAGGGAAAAAATATGATTAAAGCTATCATCCTTGCTATCGTCGCGCTGATCATCATCTGGCTGCTGGTTTCCAACATCCGCGTAGTGCCGCAGGCAAGAGCTTACGTTGTGGAACGTCTGGGCGCCTATCATGCCACCTGGCAGGTGGGGCTCCACTTTAAAATTCCTCTGATCGACAAGATCTCCAGGAAGGTCTCTCTGAAGGAGAAAGTGATCGACTTCCCGCCCCAGCCGGTGATTACCAAGGATAATGTAACCATGGAGATCGATACGGTTGTCTATTTCCAGATTACGGATCCGAAACTGTACACTTATGGCGTGGAAAGCCCGATGGATGCCATCGAAAACCTGACCGCCACCACACTGAGAAATATCATCGGCGAGCTGGAACTGGATGAATCCCTCACCAGCCGCGAGCATATCAATACCAAAATCCGCATGGTCCTGGATGAGGCCACCGACCCGTGGGGCATCAAGATCAACCGTGTGGAAGTAAAGAACATCACTCCGCCGCGTGACATTCAGGTTGCCATGGAGAAACAGATGCGCGCAGAGCGTGAGCGGCGTGAAGCCATCCTGATCGCGGAAGGGGAAAAGAAATCCAAGATTCTGATCGCGGAAGGTCAGAAGGAAGCCGCCATCCTGCAGGCAGAGGCCGACAAGCAGGCAGCGATTCTGGCAGCAGAAGCCACCAAGCAGAAGGCCATCAAAGAAGCGGAAGGTCAGTCAGAAGCCATTCTGATGATCAATAAGGCCACCGCCGACGGTCTGAAGATGATCAAGGAGGCCGATGCGGATGATGCCGTGATCAAGCTGAAGAGTCTGGAAGCCTTCCAGAAAGCGGCCGATGGACAGTCCACCAAGATCATCATTCCGTCGGAAATTCAGGGTCTGGCCGGTCTGGCCACCTCCGTGAAGGAACTGGTGAAGGAATAAGACAGGCATAGAACAGGAATAGAATAAGCAGCAATGATTTGCTATCATGGAATGACACTGGATGCAGTGTCATTCTTTTTTATGCTGCAATGAACCTTTCTGCACACCCTCTGTGAATGATTCGATCCGTGGGTGTTCATCCTTTGTTCAGGAATTCCGGATTTCTGCTAATTTTCTCCACCGTCGGTTGTTTCATTTTCAGGAAAATAGTAAAATGGAATCATAAAATTGAGGGGGTGTTCGGATTGAATCAATATCTTTCTTTGATCTTCCTGTACAGCAGGGCGGGCTATAAAAAAGTCCTGCTGGTCGCTGGTGTCATTCCTCTGTGTTTTCTGATCATTTTTTTATTTAAAATCGGTGATCCAGATATGGCAAGCCCTTATCTGCTGATGGAACGTGCTTTTGGCGGCATATGGCCGGTCCTTCTGTTTGTTGCTGTACTGCTGCTTGGTATGTTTCTGGCGGCCAATTCCTTAAAGAATAAGAAGGACATGAAAGCCACCCATTCCACCACCGGATATACGCTGCGAAGACTGCGGCTTTCCCCGCTTTCCGTCTGCTTCACTGTTTTCCTTTACTATTGCAGCATCCTTCTGCTCTTCTGGGGTGTGGCGATTGTCTCCTTATACGTCATAGGAAAAGCGGGGCTGATGCTGTCCGGTGCTGTCTGCCTTGATACGAAACTGGCACTGGGCATCCTGCGGACAGAAATCGGTCATGCGCTGCTTCCTGCTGCACATCCCATTGTTATTGCTTTTAATCTGATTGCTGCACTGGCTCTCATCGTGACATGTACCAGATCGTCCTATTTGGGCTGGCACAATGGCAGGCAATCTGCCGGCGTGATCCTGCCTGCCGTTTCCATGTTTTATGTATGGGCTTTCAGCCCGGAAAGCAGCTATGTTCTGATTATCAGTCTGATCATTGGACTCTGTACGGTTTTCTCCGTCGGTGATGTGATTTCCAGAGAAAAGCATCCCAAAGGAGATCCGTTTCTGGTAAACAAATACATCGGGATCATGGACCTGGACAGCATGGATTTTGATGATGCAGTTTATCTCGAAGTGAATCAAAGTGTTTCAGCGATGGATGCGTTATCCCCCGATGCCTCTTCACTGCAACGATATGGCAGAATCACCGAGGATGGCAGTAAAAAAAGTGTGAAATTGCCGCATCCGGGCTGGCTGCGGCGTAGGTTCATGCCGCTGGGAAGCAACCTGGAGCGCGCCAATACACTTCTGGGGGTATGTATTTTCACAGGAATTACGGAACACTTGCTCTTCTATGGCAGATATCTCCTGCAGTTGAACGAAATGAAAAGCAGAATGAAGGGAGTCACCATTGATTCCGGTTTAAAAATGCCGTATTTCAGCGAATTGGAAGCCCACGCATATTACGGATATCTGACAGGAATCCTGCTGGTCCTTTTCCTGCAGGCCTATTGGAATTACGCATACTACAACAAGGAAACCCGAAGCATATTCGTCATGCGAAGGCTGCCGGACCGAAAAGAGTATTTAAGAACCATCTGGATCGTGCCTGTCATCGAAGCGCTTCTCATTGCAGTCATCATGACAGCAAATACGGTGATTGACTTTCTCTGGTATGTTATGACGCCGGACATCATGCTGCCGGCCGATTACCTGTCACATATTTTTTCGTTTTAGGAGAGAAAAATGATTACGCTGAAAAATGTATCAAAACAATACAAGAATAAGGTCGCTCTTTCCGATTGCAGCCTTCAGATTCCTCCAGGGCAGATTATCGGTCTCTTTGGAGCCAACGGTGCCGGGAAGACGACCCTGATGAAATGCATTCTTGGCTTTCTGACCCATGAAGGCGAAATCACGCTGGACGGAAAAAAGATCGATGCGGCCAATATCTCCAGGCTGTCCTTCGCCACCGGGGATCATTCTTTCTTTCCATCGATCACAGCCGATGATCACAAGTGGTTTTACAAAATGCAGTTCCCCAAGTTCAATGAAAAAAGGTATGATGCATTAATGGAATTTTTCGAACTGCCGTCGAAAAAGAAAATCAGTGAATTCAGTCTGGGACAGCAAAACCAGTTTGAGGTAGTGCTGGCCATCAGTCAGGGGGCAGATTATATCTTCATGGATGAACCTTTCGCAGGCAATGATGTATTCAACAGAGAAGACTTTTATGAGGTTCTGGTCCGTGTTTTAGATGAAAATGAGACGGTCATCATTTCAACCCATCTTATCGAAGAAATTGCAGACTATATTGATCGTGCCATTCTCATTCGAAAAGGGCAGATTATCGATGATCTGCTTGTCCGCGATATCGAAGCTTCCGGAAAGACTTTAATTGAAATCGTAAAAGAAAAATACAATTACCGGGCAGACCGGATTCAAAAGGCCGTCGATCAAATGAAAGAATGAGGAGGTGCCATGGATGAAAAAGAGAACAATGCTTCTGTTTTTTACGGTCACTGTTTTCTCTGTGGGATGCATTCTATATGGCTGGGGGTTCCTGTATCATCAGATTGGATGCGCTGTGCTGACAGAAGAAACGATAAGGGGAAGCCGGGATCTGGCAGACGGACTGACGGTCAGCTTTCGGGCAGATTCGGCAGACAGCCTTCACTGGATCAGTTCTTTTGACTACAGTGCAGACCAGACGAAATCCTCCTTCCGCAGGGGCGAACTGGCAAAAATAGCGGACACTTCGGTCTATGATGACATTCGCTTCACCGGATGGAATGCAGTACCGTACGCTACGCAGCTGCACTATGACGGTCTGGGAGAATTGCAGGAAAAACAGGTTCATGCCTTTTACCAGGCTGTACAGGAACGCGTCATGAAAACAGGCATGGAGGAAACGGGAAAAATCAGATTGAAAGATTATCTGGATTTTTATCCTGTGAGTTTTCGGTTTCAGTTTGGAAATAAAATCTACAACTCGGATGACGCTCTGACCGGATTAAAGGTTTATGAGATGCAAGACCAGCTTTCGGCAGAAACAGGTGCAGCTTATGATGACGATGTGAATCTGTATGCTGCGTTAAACCGCCTGTTCCGAATTCCTGTCATCGAAAATGAGTACCAGGAATACAGAGTTTCAAAGGTGGGAAGTTCTGATGAAGCAATCGCACTGGGTTATCACACGGAGATTGAAAGGCCACTGGATGGCGGAGAAGATTATTATGTGTTTGATCCCATCATCGCACTGCAGGAAGAGAATACCATGGACGGAAAGCAGTGGTTCCATCCGGATCTTTCCGAAAGTCTGCCATTTAAAGCGGGCGGGACAAATGAAGAAACCGGTGAATCGGATGAACTTCATGCAATAAAAACAGCCTCCGAGTATAACCTGAAAAACAGAATGCTTTTCATCGTCAATCACAGAACGGCCAAAGGCGCTCCAGTCGACGTATCTCACCTGGCAGACGGATATGGGATCTATGAACTGCCCATTGAAACCTCTGCCTCCTCTGCCATTCGAAAAGGAAACCGAAGCTGGCTGATTCCCAATCCGAAGCCGTTAACCGACCAGCTTTCGATGGTTTATCCGCTGGACGAAGAAGCAGAATATGTAGAGCTCAGTTTATCGGATGATCACAGATATCTGGCCGTGTTCTCCGTAAAAGGCGGAACTTACTTCGTTGACCTGGTGGATGCAGATACCTGGACGTCCAAGGGTCCGATGGAAATATTCCCGGCATCAGAGAGGATGACATACGCCTGGGGTGAGGATGGAAGTCTGGCAGTGACAAACCATACGGGATACATTGCGGTTCTTTCCAGAACAGAAGCAGAAAGCAGTCCGTATGAAATTCTATTCCGCGGAAAGGTTCCGAGCGGCCTGGATCAGGAGTTCTTCGACTCGGAGATGGTTGTGAAAGAGCATTCTTATGCAAAATATAAATATGGAATCGACAGCGGGCTGGCTGTTGCTGTGAAAGACGGAAAGGCTGCTTTGGTTCAAAATCTGCTTACCGGCGATTCAGAATCCAATGTCCGAAATGCAGCGCTTGCATGCGCCGTCATAGACAAAAGCGGCATCATCTACAGCGGCAGATTAAAAAGCAATATCGCAGACTGGGGATACGATATGAGCGAGGATCAAATGCAGACGATAAAAGATCTTCTTGAAGGCTCGATCATAATGCAGAACAGTATGATTGAGCCTGCCAGAAGTGAAAATTGGTGTGCATGGGAGCTCTGAACTGCAGATGATTCCGAAGAATAAGGTGAAAGCAAAAAGGGCATCGTTCCGGTAGCTTTACGCGGCCAGGGGCGATGTCTTTCTTGATTAAAATAACTTTATTTCTTTTTTCATATAATCATGCTTTCCGTAAATAACGCGGGCAACTGTGATTGTCTTTTTTCTCTCATCCACCCAGTAAAATACCAGATAGTGATTCACCGGAATTTTTCTGTAATCATGTTTCAGAGGCTGGACAGAATGATGCAGCGGATACATGTACGGAGCTTCTGACGTAAGTCTGATTGCTTCCACAATCCTATTGACTTGACGTTTGGCGGCCTCTGGATTGTACAGCTTTTCTGTAATGTATTCTGCAATTTCAAGAATGTCGCACTGTGCTATTGGTAAATACCTGATTCTATATTTCATTCTCCTGCTATTCTCCCAGCAATTCATCCACCGCTTTCAGAACATCTTCTTCGCTATATCTCACATCTGTCAATTCTGCTTCCCGTTCTGCCGCCGCAAGCTTATGGTAAACCTCGCTTTCAAACTGAAGATTTTCGTAGGCCTCCATGCTCATGACAACCATATCCCCATAGCCGTTCTTTGTCAGGAAAACAGGCTCGTTCTGTTCGTGTACATCTTTCGATATTTCAGCGAACTTATTTCTCAAATCTGAAACTGGTCTAATTTTTTTCATTTCGCTTATCCTCCTTCTGCCAATTCGCATTTTATCATAATTATGATAAAAGTCAAGAGGATTTTCCTGTTTCCATTATATCTATTTTGGGGAAGCGATTCAATAAGAATAAATATCTAATTTTCGACATTGGTTCTGTCCGTATTCTCCGTGGAATTCCCCACTCTCCCCTTGCGCCGTCCGCTTTATTATAGTAAAATATAGGAAAGTATGCCCTGCCGAGAGGCAGCGGCCTTCACAGGAGGCTTCTAAATGTCGAAAGAAAAAGTAATGCCTGCAGGCCTGCCCTTCGTATCTGCCGGTGCTGTATGGTTTATTCTGGCACTGATCCTGCCGGTATATAAAGTCTGGGCGCTGATTGTCTGCCTCATCGCAGCCGCCGCTGCCCTGATTCTGCTCAGCCGCAGGCGTGCTGCCCAGATCGCCAAGCTGCCGCCGGCACCGACTGTCAAGGTCCGGGCCGAGGAACTGGCGAAGAAGCTGGACGTCTGCAGAGACCAGCTCATCGCGCAGGCTGGAAGACTCCAGGATCCGTCCGTGGCAGTGACGGTGCAGTCCCTTGCGAAAACCCTGAATCTGATTGCCGACGAGGTGGAACGGGATCCCAAGGACAGAAACAAGGTCCGCAAGCTGGCCAATCATTATGCTGCCATGCTCACAGATCTGACGGAAAAGTACATCCAGCTGGAAGCGCAGACGGCAGCTGCGGATGGAGCCAATATCACCGGCGCCATGACCCAGATCCGGGAGGGGCTTTCCGGTGCGGATGATGCGCTGAAAAAACTGCTGGATGACCTGTTCAGCGACGATGCCATGGAGGTGTCTGCAGATATTACCGTCTTAGAACAGCTGCTGAAAACCGAAGGGTCCGAAAACAAGATGGACTTCTCCGGACTGGATATGTAGTCCGGACATCTCGTCCGGACCCACGCGATATAAAGGAGGAAAACGAAAATGAGCGATGAATTGAAGATGGAAGTTCCCACACTGACTCTGGGCACAGAGTCTGAGGCAGAAACAGCCGAAGTCGGCGCAGCAGCAGTTGCCCCGGCCCCTCTGAAAGAAATCAATATAGAAGATAAAATCGAACTGACACCTGAAGAAAAGAAAGTGGTCAACGATTTTGTCGGAAAAATCGATCTCACCAACTCTACGCATATTCTTCAGTATGGCGCCGATGCCCAGCAGAGGATGGCGGATTTCTCCGATACTGCCCTGGAAAGCGTGAGAACGAAGGATCTGGGCGCTGTCGGAGATTCTCTGGCCAGCCTCGTCACCGAGCTGAAAGGTTTCAACGCGCTGGAAGAAAAGAAGGGCGGCCTCCGCGGCCTGTTCCATAAAGCGGCCGATCCGATCACGCAGCTGAAAGCCAAGTATGACAAAGCCGAAGCGAATGTGGAAAAGGTTGTAGACATTCTCGAGGGCCATCAGGTGACCCTGACGCGGGATATCGCCGTTCTGGATGAACTGTTCAAAGCCAACACCACCAACTTCAAGCAGCTCTCCATGTACATCGTGGCCGGAAAGAAGAAGCTGGAGGAAGCCTACAACGTCACCCTTCCGGCCATGCAGGCAAAAGCTCAGGAGACCGGTGCCGCAGAAGACGCCCAGGCGGCGAACGATTTTGCGCAGATGTGCAGCCGGTTCGAGAAAAAGCTCTATGACCTGGATCTCACCCGCACGGTATCCCTGCAGATGGCGCCGCAGATCCGTCTGGTGCAGAATAACAACACGCTGATGGTGGAAAAGATTCAGACCACCCTGATCAATACCATTCCTCTGTGGAAGAGTCAGATGGTCCTTGCCCTGGGACTCGCAAACAGCGAAGAAGCCGTCAAGGCGCAGCAGGCTGTTTCGGATACCACCAATGAGCTGCTGAAAAAGAACGCGGAGGTCCTGAAGCAGACCACCATCGGTGTGGCAAAGGAATCCGAACGAGGTATCGTGGATATCGAGACTCTGAAGGAAACCAACCAGAAACTCATTGAAACCATCGACGAAGTCATGAACATTCAGAAAGACGGCCGGGCAAAGAGGCAGGCTGCAGAAGCAGAGCTGATGAAGATCGAGACAGATCTGAAAAGCAAGCTGCTGGAGGTGCGCGCATAAATGAAGCTTTTTGAAAACAAAGCCGTTTCCATTGTGCTCATGGTGGCGCTCATTGCGGCAGGCACATGGCTGGGCGGCTGGAAAGGACTCAGCAGCCTGTACAGTAAGGCGGAGGATGTTTTCTTCGTCGGAGAGGACGGCGACGGCATCTGCATCGAAAACGACCTGTCCGAACGGGCTGCCGCAGCGGGAAACATGGTGACCATCGCACGGAAGTATCTTGGTGACAGCCCGGAGGTGAACGCGCTTTCCGATGCCTCTTCCGCCCTGACATCCACTGGAAAGAACAGGGATATTGCCGCCCGCCTTTCCGCCAATCAGGTGCTGGGCACTGCCATGACCGCTCTGTACCAGCGGCTCGAAACAGAAAACCTGTCCAGCCAGGATGAAGCATATCGCCAGCGGCTTTATGCTGACTTCAACTCAAGAAACGACACAATCAGTCATGACCCGTACAACCAGTACGCGCAGGCATACAACCAGACCCTGTCCGGCTTTCCGGCCAGCCTGCTGGCTGCAGTCACGCCGGTGCATGAAGCGGCACTGTTCTACTGATTTTTCTTTGAATGACTCCAGGGGGTAACGGATGAACGATTTCTCAAAATCTTTCCGCCCGGCGCTGTCGGTCTTTCTTGCTGCAGTGCTGGTGCTGGCATTCACATTTTTCGGAGCCGCAGCCGCCTTCGGCGCTGTGGTATCGCCTTCGTCTTCCTTTTATGTGACGGATGAGGCCGACGTGATCAATGCCGATACGGAAGAATATATTGTGCAGAAAAATGCAGAGCTGGAGCAGCTCTGCGGTAGTCAGATCGTGGTGGTCGCTGTGGACTTCCTTGACGGGATGGATATCGAGGACTATGCGTTCAAGATCTTTCATGACTGGAATATCGGAGACGAGGACAAGAATAACGGCGTTCTGCTTCTGCTCGCCATCGGCGAGGAAAACTACTGGTGCATGCAGGGAAAGGGCCTGGAAAACCAACTGACCAGCGGCACCATCGATGATATTCTGTGGGAGTACCTGGAACCGGACTTTGCTTCCGGTGACTACGACAGCGGTGTCCGCTCTGTCTTTGATGCATTATACAGCGAGGTCTGCGGAATTTACGGTGTGGGTACCCCGGGCAGCAGCCAGACCGGCGGTTATGCCGGGGTACCTGCCGGTTCCACGGAGGGTGAGGATGGTTCCGGCGATATGGGCGTTTTCGGTATGTTTCTGATCTGCCTGCTCGTACTGGCTGCGCTGATCTTTATCCTCTATCTGTATACGCGGGCTACACGAAGCCGTCAGATGAAGCGCTACGAAGAAATGCGCCGAGATCCTGATTTTTCCGAGAATTCACCGTCACAGAATCCGTATGACGGCTCCTTCCCGATGCCGTCCGGCCGACGGCGGACCCGGTGGCCTGTGATCATCATGCGTCCGCCTTTCGAGCCGCCTCGTCCAAGTCAGAATCGAAGCGGCCGGAAGCCCCCGCGGTCCGGCGGCGGCTTCGGTGGCGGCGGCGGCTTCGGTGGAGGAAGCTTCGGAGGCGGAAGCTTCGGAAGCGGTCTGGGTCACGGCGGCGGCGGGGCCAGCCGTGGAGGCGGTGCCGGACGCCGCGGCCGGTAAGCCAGCCAAATCATTGAAACCGATAAACAGCAAAAAACAAACCATGGGCAGAGACGCTTGGGAATCACGTCTTTCCCATGGTTTTTTTCGGAAATCTGACCGCAGTCACATAAGTGCCAGATCTTTCACGACCTCACCAGCAATGATCAGGCCTGCCACCGATGGAACAAAGGCGTTGCTGCCGGGCACCTGGCGGCGCTGGGTACATTTTCTGGCGGTTCTCGGCGGGCAGATGCAGTGTGCACGGCAGCTGATGGACATGTCCTCGATGGGTTTCATAGCAGGTTCTTTTGAATAGACTACCTTCAGTGCAGGGATGCCCCGGTCCCGCAGCTCCTTTCGCATGACTTTCGCCAGAGGACATACAGAAGTCTGGTAAATATCCGCCACTTCGAAGGGCTGTAGGATCCAGTTTGTTTCCGGCTCCCATGGAGCTGATAATCGGTGTTCTTGCTGCATTTGCTGCTTCCACCAGTGCAACTTTACCGGTTACGGTATCGATTGCGTCCACAACATAGTCATATTGTGTGAAATCAAACTGCTCTGCCGTATCCGGCATGAAAAAAGTCTTATACGTACGGACCTGTGCATCGGGATTGATTTCCGCAATACGCTGCGCAGCCACGTCTACTTTATACATTCCTACGGTTTTGCGGGTGGCATGAAGCTGCCGGTTCAGATTGGTAAGACAGATCTTGTCATCATCGATGAGATCCAGCGCACCAATGCCGGAGCGAGCCAGGGCTTCCACTGTGTAACCGCCCACACCGCCGATGCCAAAGACAGCAACACGGCACCGGGACAGTTTTTCCATAGATTCTCTTCCAAAGAGAAGTTCCGTTCTTAAAAACTGATTCAACATTGGTTACAACACCTCATTCATGCTGCCGGTACGGTATCCCGCCAGATCCAGTGTAACATAAGTGAAGCCGAGGGATTTCAGTGTATCATAAATTGTATTCCGCACGCTGTCATCCAGAAGTCTGCTGAATTCTTCCGGCAGAATTTCGATACGGGCCAGCTTGTCATGGATTCGTACCCGTACCTGATGAAAATCCAGGTCCAGCAGAAGCTGCTCTGCCCGGTCAACCATCGACAGTTTCTCTTCGCTGATGGTTTCTCCATAAACAAAGCGAGAAGAAAGGCAGGCAAAGGACTGCTTGTTCCAGGTCGGCAGGCCCAGCATCCTGGAAAGCTGGCGTATCTCATCCTTATTCAGTCCAGCCTGTCGAAGAGGACTTTTGACGCCAAGCTCCTTTACTGCCTGCAGACCCGGCCGGTAGTCTCCGTTATCGTCCATGTTGGAGCCTTCAGCCACTGCGGCGAGATGATTCTCTGCGGCAATCTCCCCGATTTTTTCAAAAAGCTCGTGCTTGCACAGATAACACCGGTTGACCGGATTCTGACGGAAGCCTTCAATGTCCAGTTCTTCTGACTGACAGACCACATGCCGGATTCCGTTTTCCTCGCAAAATTTTTTCGCCTCACGAAGTTCCCGCTCCGGGAAAGAGCAGGATGCGGCAGTGACTGCCAACACATTATCTCCGAGCACATCATGTGCCACCCGAAGCAGAAACGTGGAGTCCACGCCGCCGGAAAAGGCAACGGCT
>JALEHL010000127.1 GCA_022770665.1 Bacillota bacterium | reverse complement strand
ACCAGGCTGTCCACTTTTTCCACCGTAAGGCCCTCTTCATAGTATCCCAGGAGCGCATCGTACGGGTCGTTTTCATAGCCCCAGTATTCCGCAAACTTGCGGAAGGTTTCCATAATGTTTTCCAGATAGGGACGGAAGCTTTCGAAATCATCTTCCTCCCTTGCCTTTTCCCATACCTGCTCGGACCGGGCGATCAGTTCGATGTACCTGCGGTATTCTTCTTCCGGAATCCGGCTGATGAACCCGGAACTTCTGGTAATCCGTTTCATCATGGCATTGGTCAGTTCGTCGTTTTTCCGATGTCCCGTGAAGTACTTCACATGGCCGCGGAATGCCGGTCCTGACATGAGCTTGTACTGCTCGTCCGCCAGGAAGGACATGACCTGAGACCGGTATTCGATGCCGTCCGGCGGCATGTAAGTGATCTTGTCCCAGTAAATCAGGGAGTTCAGTGTATATTTCAGATACTCGATCCGGCGAATCAGATCCCGGAATTCTTCCAGTCTGGTTTCGTAACTCATGGCTGCGCCTCCTCTCCGGCCACCTCCGCTGTCCGGTTATATTTCCGCAGTCCGAAGAACAGCAGACAGGCCGCCAGCAGATACAGCACCGCAGCGATATAGTACGCCGTCCGGTAGCCCTCCTGGGTGACGAAGAGGATTTTGCCGGTAAAGGTGCCGCTGAGAATGCTCACGAATCCTGCCAGGAAATTCACCAGAGAGGTGTATGCCGGGCGCAGAGACGCCGGAACCACCGACATGCTCAGCGCGCTTTCTGCCGGGCTTCCCAGATTGGCCAGGCCCGCCCGCATGAAGAGGGCGAATCCCACCGCCGGGATCATAGCCCCGCCGAAGGCATCGCCGTTGGCAATCATCAGCATGAACGGCACGGATCCGATGACCGTGAAGCAGATGGTACCCACGGTTCCCAGCTTTTTTACCACCATCGGCGTAAACAGCATGAACAGCACGATGGCCGCATAGGAAATGGATACCAGCAGGGATGAGGTGGCTTTGTCAATATGCAGGTTCCGGTTGAGAAATACGGTGTAATAGGAAGTAAACAGCCCCATGGCAAAGGAGATGATGGTCCAGTAGCCCAGGTAGATGGCTGCGTCCTTTCGGAACAGCACCGCCAGCACGTCCCTGCCCTTTTCTGTCAGGGAGCGGTGGTCCTTTTCCGCTTCCGCGGCGACAGAGGCGTAATCCTCTTTTTTCTCCCGGATCAGCAGCACCGGCACGATGCACAGGGCCGCCAGAATGCCGGTCACCACCAGCACGTCTTCATTTCCCTGAATGTAAGCGGACTTCAGTGCCGGTGAAACATCCGCAATATATGCGGTCAGCTCTTTCGCCGCTTCATAAGTGACCCCTGCCCGCAGGGAGAACATCTTCACCACGAAGACGCCGCCCAGATAGGTGGTCAGGAAATAACCGATATATCCCATGTAATACGTTCTCGTATACCAGTCGATATTGTTCTTTCCGGCGCTGGCCGTATAGGCAGCCACATACGGCGCCAGCATGATGTAATGGAGCTGCACGCCGGTCAGTGCAAGCAGGGTGGTGGCATACAGCATGAACTGCCAGTCCAGATATACCACGCAGAACAGGGCCGACGTGCAGGCCACTGCACAGAACAGCAGCAACTTCTTATATCCCGTCTTCGGCACCAGCAGCAGCACCGCTGCACTGATAAAGGTGGCATAACCGTAAAAGGCCCAGAAGGATGTGGCGATGGACACCGACACCTCCTGCAGATAATTCACATAGGTATCATACAGCACGCCGCTGACCAGATTATTCAGCACATAGCTGATGATGAACATGGTCAGATTCCACCGGTCGCGGCGGGCTTCCTTCCCCGGATTCCGTTCAATCAGAGTATTTTCCATGACAGCTCTCCTCCTACTTCAGATGAAACTGGGTGAAAAACGGGTGAAGGCTGTTTCCCGTCATCGGCCGGTCCGACAGAGTCTCGCTGCTTCCCGTGCCCGGCGCCATGGCCATGGGCTCCTCCGGCTCCAGCCGCTTTCTCGCCGCCACAACCTCTTCGTTTTCAATCTGCTCCATCATGGCCAGCAGAATCCGTGCTTCCCGCTTCATCTTCTGAATATTGAATTTATGGGTCCGTACCGTAGCCGCGCTGATGCCCAGCTCCTCTCCCATTTCCTTGTTATCCTTCTGCAGATACATGCCCTCCAGGATTTCCTTCTGGGTATCGGACAGTCCGCTGACCTGCCGGTCCAGCTGCATCAGTCCGCAGAATACGCCGCCGTGGACATCGATCAGGTGCTCACGCATGGCCCGCTCCGCATTCACCATGCGTCCCCGTGACTGGTAGATCAGGTCTTCTTCATAGGTCTCCCCGCAAAATATGCACGTGCAGGTTCCTTCTTCTGCCGAACGGATGTATCCGTCGGTCAGTTC
>JALEHL010000117.1 GCA_022770665.1 Bacillota bacterium | reverse complement strand
CCGAAAGGACAGACGATGCCGCCGGACGGCACCAGCAGTGCTGCATAAACACTGTCAGCAAGATTCGGCTCCAGCTCAAGCGCTTCTGTTCGGCTGAGGATCCGCATATTTTTCACGCCGTTGGTCAGTCCCCGCTGCAGCAGTTTCTCCAGTACCGGCACTTCATCCGCACTCTGGCAGATCACCATGGAGCCGTTTCGTCTGAATGGAAAGTCCAGTTTTTTCGACAGTTCCTCCATCATGGCGTTTCCCTTTACATTAAGCCGTGCTTTCAGCGTTCCCGGCTTCGCATCGAAGCCGCCGTGGACAATTCCGCTGTTGGCCTTGCTGGTACCCTCGCAGATATCGCTTTCCTTCTCGATGACGCAAATGTTCAGCTCATATCTGGAAAGCTCCCGCGCGATGGCGCAGCCCGTCACGCCGGCACCGATGATAATCACATCTTTTTGATTGTTTCTTTTTATACGATTTTCGCCGTCCATAAAGAATCCTCCTGTGCCTACAGTTTCCACACCTTCTGGTTGGTGGACGAAATCGCTGCCGCCCCAGCGGAAAGGGCGCCGATCACATCCTCCTTATCGGAGATCAGGCCGCCGCAGATGATGGGAATCGCAGTCTGCTCTACGATCTGCATGGTGATCTTCGGCATGATCCCCGGCAGAATCTCCACCATGTCCGGCTTCACCTGCTCCGCCTGCCGGATCAGATTGGTCAGGGCCATGGAATCCAGAATGAAACACCGCAGCACTGTGAAAAGCCCCAGCTCCTTCGCACGCTTCAGGAGGGCGGGTTTTGTGGAGATCATTCCGTCGATATCCGCCTGGCTCTTCAGAAAATCCGCCGCAACCTCCTTCGAGCCCAGACCCACCAGCAGATCCGCATGAACGATGGCAATCTTTCCAGCATGCTTCACCCGCCGGACGATGCTGCAGATACTGCAGATGTCTCCATATAAAATGAAGACAATGCGGGAATCGGTCCGCAGGCAGGCCTCCAGCCCCGCTTCGTCCTTCACCGCAGTAATGATGGGATTTTCTTCTATCGCATTCAGTATTTCCTGTGGCTTCATGATGTATTCCTTCCTGTACGCATATCGGCAGCTGCAATTCGCTGCGATTCAAATAAAAAAGAGCACAGCAAATATATAGCACTCTATATAATCACTCCGCTCTTTGGTCTCTCGGCAATTATGTGTAAGAAAAGTATAGCATAGCAAGGCAGAAAAAGCAACCGTTCCGGCAATTCTACAGTATGTTTTACAGCAGCATTCTGTCGTTGTCAATGCTGAATGTATCAATCAGTTTTTCCACCGTCATCTTGCTGCGTTCTTCCCCGCTGATATCCATAACAATCTGCCCGTCCTTCATCAGGATCGTCCGGTTTCCATGACGAAGGGCATCTCTCATGTTGTGAGTGATCATCAGCGTGCATAGTTCCGGATTTTCTGCAAACCGGTCCGTCAGGGCAAGCACCTTGGACGCTGCGGCAGGATCCAGCGCCGCTGTATGTTCATCCAGCAGCAGAATCTGCGGCTCTGTAATGGCAGCCATAAACAGAGTCAGGGCCTGCCGCTGTCCTCCGGAAAGCAGCTTGACCTTCTGGGTCATCTTGTTTTCCAGTCCCATGTCCAGCATAGCCAGCTTCTCACGGAACAGCTCTCTGTCTTTTGCCGTAATCCCTGGTTTCAGACCGCGGGTTTTGTTTTTATAATATGCGATGGCCAGATTCTCCTCGATGGTCATGTCGAAGGCGGTTCCCTTCAACGGATCCTGAAAGACTCTTCCCATCCAGCGGGCGCGCTTATGCTCCGGCAGGCGTGAGATATCCCTTCCGTCCAGAAGAATGGCTCCTTTATCTATGGTGTGCACGCCGGCGATACAGTTCAGCAGTGTGGATTTTCCGGCACCGTTGTTGCCGATGACTGTGACAAAATCCCCCGCATACAAGGCCAGATTCACGTGATTCAGAGCAACTTTTTCATTGACGGTTCCTTCTCCGAATACCTTGGTGATTTCCTTGATCTCCAGCAGTTCTTTCATTTCTGCATCCTCCCTTTCAAGAATCCGGTGGAGCGTTTGGCTAGCCTGGAGCTCTTTTCTCCCAGCAGACCCAGCGTAAGCGCGATCACAACGATGACTGCGGAAACCAGTTTCATATCGGTGGATTCCATTCCCACATACAGGGCCTGCGCCAGAAGAATCCGGTAGAGTACAGCACCCAGCGATGCTGCCACCAGCCGGCGGAGCAGCGTTTTCGTTCCGAAAATCACTTCTCCTAGAATCACGGATGCCAGTCCGATTACCATCATGCCCGTTCCGCTGTTGATGTCGGCGAAGGCCTGGTTCTGTGCCAGAAGCCCGCCGGCCAGTCCAACCAGTCCGTTGGAAAGAGCCAGTCCGAGAAGCTTCATATTGTCACAGGAAACGCCGCAGGCTTTCACCATGTCTTCATTGTCGCCGGTTGCCCGGAATACGAATCCAAGCCGTGTCTCCAGAAACAGATACAGCACTGCAATAATCACGGCCAGGATGATTATCCCCAGCAGAATGCCCGCATATTTTTTCGGAAACATCTCATCTGCGATCTTATATACTGTCACACTTTTTGTCAGCGGGATATTGGGTGTCTTCCCCATGATCCGCAAGTTGACAGAATAAGCGGCCAGCATCACAAGAATGCCGGCCAGAATCGCCTGAATTTTTAGTTTCGTATGGAGAAGCCCTGTTACCAGACCAGCTGCTGCTCCACCCAGTGCCGCA
>JALEHL010000065.1 GCA_022770665.1 Bacillota bacterium | reverse complement strand
CAGACACAGCAGTCCGCAAATCAGTTTCCGTTTCATGTTCATATTCATCCTCCAATCACTTTGCTTCAGGTATAATTTCTGTTCCTGTTCTGCAAATTTTTGTAATATCTGTATTAGCTTCATTAGTACAGTCAATAAGATACCATAGTTTACCTGCTTTGTCAATATGGGGGCACTTAAGATTTGACGATGGAATTCTTAAGATTTGCTGAAGCCATTTATCAGACGCAGAAGCCGGTAAAAAGGTTGCACCCGGCAGGAAAATTTTTCCGGTTTCGGTGAAGCGCACAGATAACAACGCTCCTTTTGGAAGTCTTGTCAGACATACTCCGATTGACGGACAGGTCCGGGAATGCTATGATACGCAGGAAAGCACAAAAATTCATAGCCATATGCGATTTGAAACTCTTCCGCCAGAAAATAGATACTATCAGATTTTATAAGGAGAACCAACCCATGATGACTTTTATCTGTTATGCAAAGTGCAATACCTGCAAAAAGGCCCAGGCCTGGCTGACGGCTCAGGGAAAGGAATTTGAGGTCCGGGATATCAAGGAACAGAATCCCTCTGAAGCGGAACTGCGCACCTGGCATGACCGGAGCGGCCTGCCCCTGAAAAAATTCTTCAACACCAGCGGTCTGCAGTACAAGGCTCTGGACCTGAAAACCAGGCTCCCCGGCATGACCGAGGACGAGCAGTTTGCCCTGCTGGCCTCCGACGGGATGCTGGTGAAGCGGCCCATCCTGCTGGCCGGTGACCGGGTGCTGGTGGGCTTCAAAGAGGCAGAGTGGGCGGAAGTGCTGGGATGACCTATGACCGCATCGTGCCCGGCACTTTTCTCGCCAGACCCAACCGGTTCATCGCCCATGTGGACATCGGCGGACAGACGGAAGTGTGCCATGTGAAAAATACCGGTCGGTGCCGGGAACTACTTGTCCCCGGTGCCCGGGTGTATCTCCAGGACTGCTCCAATCCCAAAAGAAAGACGAGATATGACCTGATCGCCGTGGAAAAGGGCGGTCTGCTCATCAATATGGACGCCCAGGCGCCCAACCATGTGGCGGCGGAATATCTGACGGCATCCGTTCCGGGGCTGACGCTTCTGCGTCCGGAGACAAAATACGGCAATTCCCGGTTTGATTTCTATCTGGAAGCCAATGGACAGCCCGGATTCGTGGAGGTCAAGGGCGTGACGCTGGAGCAGGACGGGCTGGCCCTCTTCCCGGATGCACCCACCCTCCGTGGCGTGAAGCATCTGGAGGAACTGATCCAATGCCGCCAGGCAGGATATTCCGCCATGATGCTGTTTATCATCCAGATGAAAGGCGTCACCCGCTTCTCCCCCAACGATGCCACCCATCCGGAATTCGGCGCCGCCCTCCGCCGTGCGGCGGATGCCGGGGTGGAAATCCGGGCCGTGGACTGCCGTGTTACGCCGGATAGTCTGACGGCGGACCGGCCGGTGGAAATCTGTCTGTAAAAAAATCGGAGCACCCGGTCGGGTACTCCGATTTTTCTGCATTTTCAGAATTCCAGCAGATCCTCCGCCAGATTCTGCTCCGCCTGGGCTTTCATGGCCAGGGAGAGCATGGCATCCGTCCGGGATGCGCCGGCTGCGGTCAGGGAGATGGTCTCCTCCGCCGCCGTGCGGAAGGCATCTCCGTACAGTTCCCGGAAGCGTCCGTAGAACACAGCCGGCTCCGTCTGCTCCAGACCGTCCTTCAGAACCGTCTCCACGGAGGACAGGGGCATCACCTGCTTCAGCACGCAGATGACAATGAGATACATGAGATGCTCCCGGGTGTATTTTTTCTTCACCGGGGCGGGCATCACTTTCATCTTCACATAATTGTTCACCATGGACGGTGTGATCATTTTATCTTTTGTCCGGTTATCCAGATACCGGTTCATCAGGGCGATCACCTGGTCCATATACAGGTCGATGTCCGGCAGTTCCTCCCACTTCGGCAGGGACTTTTTACTTTGTTGCTGCAAGTGCGCGGTCAGTTCGGTGATTTCCTCCGGCATGGGCAGTCCTCCATTTCCGAGTGCTTGATCAATCTTGTTTCTGTTATAGCACTTTTCCCGGAGAAATGCAAACCTTTTCGAGAATACCTGATGATTTCGTTTTGAAAACTAAATCCGGCGTGTTGGACAGACCGGCCGGTTTCTGATATACTGAATGCAGCCTTGCCGGATAGGAGGCCGTACAGGATGGATATTACACATTATTATATAGAACAGGGCCGGGGGAATCCCCTGATTCTGCTGCACGGAAACGG
>JALEHL010000061.1 GCA_022770665.1 Bacillota bacterium | reverse complement strand
TTATCCTCAAACAGAGAATTGCCCCAGGCAGGACCGCGGCCCTGCGGATCGGTGCAGTATGGCATGGATGGTGCGGAAGCACCCCAGATGGAGGAACAGCCGGTGGCGTTGGCGATCATCATCCGGTCACCGAAAAGCTGGGTGATCAGTTTGATATACGGTGTCTCCCCGCAGCCCGCGCAGGCGCCGCTGAATTCGATGTACGGCTGTGCGAACTGGCTGCCCTTTACCGAGTGACGGTTTACCAGATTTGCTTTGGAAGGAATGGTCTGACTGTATTCCCAATTATCCGCTTCCGGTGCCGCAATCTTCGCATAAGCTGTCATGGTGAGGGCCTTTTCGGAAGCAGGACAGATGTCGGCACAGTTGCCGCAACCCAGGCAGTCCAGAGAAGAAAGCTGCATCCGGTAGTGGAGACCCTTCAGTTCTTTTCCCACGGCAGGCTTCGTCAGAAAATCTGCAGGTGCTGCCGCTTTTTCCTCTTCGGTGAGGAGAACAGGCCGGATGGCGCTGTGCGGGCAGACGAAAGAACACTGGTTACACTGAATGCATTTTTCTGCATCCCATTTCGGCAGATAGATGGCGACACCTCTCTTTTCGAATTTGCTGGTGCCGCTTGGGAAGGTACCGTCTGCAACGGTTTCAAAGGCACTGACCGGAAGATCGTCGCCTTCCTGACGGTTCATCGGGATCATCAGCTCCTCCACGAACTGCGGGATATCCAGAGGCCGCTCCCGAGGGTCTTCCGCATGAAGCCATTTTTCAGGCACCTCGATTTTCTGAATTTCGCGGACGCCATAGTCCACCGCCTGGCAGTTCATTTCCACGATGGCAGGGCCCTTCTTTTTATAGGTCTTTTCAATTCCTTCTTTCAGATATTTCACCGCATCGTCGATGGGAATGACGCCGGTCAGCTGGAAAAAGGCTGCTTGCATGATCATGTTGATGCGGCTGCCAAGGCCGATCTTTTCTGCAATGTCCCAAGCGTTGATGATATAGAACTGTGCGTGTTTTTTCGCCAGAGCACGCTTTACGGATGCCGGCAGGTAGTCACCGATGGTGGTTTCGTCGCAAAGTGTGTTCAGCAGAAATGTTCCGCCGTCGGTCAGGTCTTTCAGCATGTCGTACTGTCGCAGGTAGGCCTGATTGTGGCATGCCACGAAGTCGGCCCGGTTGATCAGATAGGTAGACTGAATCGGGGATTTGCCGAACCGGAGATGGGATACGGTCAGGCCGCCGGACTTCTTGGAGTCATAACTGAAATAGCCCTGTGCATAAAGGTCTGTTTTATCACCGATGATCTTGATGGCCGTCTTGTTGGCACCGACGGTACCATCGGAACCCAGGCCCCAGAACTTGCACTTGATGGTACCCTCCGGTTCCCGTGCGATGCCCACGGTATGAGGCAGGGAATGACCGGTGACATCATCCTCGATGCCTACAGTAAAATGATCCTTCGGATGCTTGTGGTAAAGATTGTCGAAAATGCTGTGAATCATGCCTGGCGTCACATCCTTGGAACCCAGGCCGTAGCGGCCGCCGTAAACCTCCGGGGCGTATTTCATGCCGTAAAGAGCAGTGCGGACATCCTGATACAGCGGTTCACCCGGTGCACCCGGCTCTTTGGTACGGTCCAGGACTGCGATTCGTTCCACGGTTTTCGGCAGGACTGCCAGCAGATGTTTTTTCGAGAAAGGACGGTACAGGCGAACTTTTATCAGCCCAACCTTATGACCTTCTGCCAGCAGCTTCTGCATGGTTTCCTCGATGGTCTCACAGACAGAACCCATGGCGATGATCACATTGGTGGCATCCGGCGCACCCACATAGTCAAACGGGTGATAGGTACGTCCGGTCAGCTGGCTGATTTGATTCATGTAATCTTCCACGATGTCAGGCACCGCATCGTAGTATTTGTTGGCGGCTTCCCGGCTCTGGAAGAAAATATCCGGATTCTGTGCGGTACCCCGGATCACCGGATGCTCCGGATTCAGGGCGCGGGCCCGGAAGGCGTCTACTGCATCCCAGTCCAGCAGATTCTTCAGATCTTCGTAGTCCAGCACCTCGATCTTCTGAATTTCGTGGGACGTCCGGAATCCGTCGAAGAAGTGCAGAAACGGAACCCGGGACTTGATGGATGCCAGATGGGCGATGCCGCCCAGATCCATGACTTCCTGTACGGATCCGGAAGCCAGCATGGCGAAACCGGTCTGGCGGGTGGCCATGACATCGGAGTGATCGCCAAAGATACAGAGCGCATGACTGGCAACGGTTCTGGCTGCCACGTGGAACACACCCGGCAGCAGCTCACCGGCGATTTTATACATATTCGGAATCATCAGCAGAAGGCCCTGCGATGAGGTAAAGGTCGTTGTCAGAGCACCGGCGGTCAGAGAGCCGTGGACTGTTCCTGCTGCGCCTGCTTCCGACTGCAGTTCCGCAATCTTCACGGTCTGGCCGAAGAGATTCTTCTTCCCATAAGCAGACCATTCGTCCACTGCT
>JALEHL010000141.1 GCA_022770665.1 Bacillota bacterium | reverse complement strand
AAGAAGGACTGCGTTTCGCAATCAGAGAAGGCGGCAGAACGGTAGGATCCGGCGTAGTAACGGAGATCATCGAATAATCGCAGAAAGCGGAACGAAAGACAGAGGAAACAGAAGAGGAGCGCGAAGCGCTCCTCTTTTTATTGTGGTTCGCACGGAGAGTACCGGTTGTGCTTCAGGAGAAAAAGTGGTACAATACCGGAAGAAAAAATGGACCAAATGGATCATGAGAGGGCGGAACGATGAGAAAACTGGAGATGGAAAAAGGGCTGGAGGTATGGATTTTGCGCAGAGACGAAGTTGCGGAAGCGGAAAAGGAAAAACTGCTTCTGTCGCAGAGTCTGAAAAAAATCATGGAAACACCGCGATCCTGCAAGATGGAAAAAATCGGAGAATATTATGCGGGAACGATGAAAATACCGCGGAAAGAAAAAGGAGATGGAATGACCTTCGGCTTTTTTCTGGACAGCCAGGAGAAGAAAGCGGTTTTTCTGGAGGACAGCGGGCATTTGGAATCTTTCCTGGAGGAGAATCTCGACAGCCTGGGAAAGGCGGGAAATGAGCAGATGGTTCTGGTGGGACTGCTGCATCTGCTGATCCAGGATGATGTGATTCAGCTGGAGCGGCTGGAGGAGGGACTGTTTTCTCTGGAAGAAGAACTGCTGAAGCGCATACCGGAGAACTTTCAGGAGAGAACCGCCCGTTACCGCAGGAGGCTGTTCACACTGCATACTTATTATGAGCAGCTGGCAAATCTGGCAGATAAAATGGAGGATGATCCGGATCTGATGCAGCAGGGGAAAACGGTCCGGGAGTGGGGCTGGCTGGCAGAAAAAGCGGAACGGCTGCATGACCATGTGGAGACTTTGCGCGAGTATCTGCTGCAGATTCGTGAACTGTATCTGTCTAGAACGGCGGAACAGCAGAATCGGATCATGACGCTGCTGACCGTTATCACAACGATTTTCCTGCCGCTGACGCTGATTGCCGGATGGTACGGCATGAACTTTCCGAATATGCCGGAACTCCACTGGAGATACGGATATATTGCAGTCATTGCAGTCAGCACACTGACGGTAATCCTGGAAATTCTGTATTTCCGGAAAAAGAAAATGCTGTAGGAAAGGCTCTTGCGACAGAGCTGGAATGTGATAAAATAGGAATGTGGCCGGAGACCCGGTCTGAAGAATGAAAGAAAAACAGACAGAAAGGACACAGAACATGGACTTAGTGACAGGAATCAAAGAAAGACGCAGCATCAGAAAGTTTCAGGACAGAACAGTACCTCATGAAGTCATCGAAGAAATCGTGAATGTGGCGGCCTATGCCCCTTCCTGGAAAAATACGCAGATTGCGAGATATATTGTCGTGGAAAACAGAGAAAAGATTGCCGCCATCGCGACGGAAGACTGCACTCTGGGTTTCCGCTACAATATCCGGACTATGGAGAATGCACCTGCCCTGGTGCTTCTGACAGTGGTAAAGGGGCGTTCCGGCTATGAAAAGGACGGAAGCTATACGACACCGAAAGAAGATCGGTGGGAAATGTTTGATGCCGGGATTGCGGCGCAGACCTTCTGTCTGGCGGCACATGAAAAAGGAGTCGGAACCGTGATCATGGGCATTTTCGATGAAAGAAAAGTGGCAGAAGTTGTGGAGATTCCGGAAGGACAGCAGCTGGCTGCGATCATTGCCATGGGATATCCGGCAGATGGTGAAGTGGCAGCACCGCCGCGGAAGACGGCAGAGCAGCTCCTGACCATTGTGGAGTAATCGGCGGACCGTGCATGAAATTGTAAGAAAATCGTGAGTTTTTTTTCATTGCCATATGTATGAAAATAAGGTACAATATCAAAGGAGTCTCGAAGCGGGGCTCCTTGTTTTCGCTGAAAACGCAGTGAATGGAGACAGTTTGGAGGAAAAATATGCGAAGCGAAAGAAGGGAAGAAGAGAAAAGACAGAGAGCAGTCGCGAGAGGAAACCGGTTTTTCCGTATTCTTGCAGTTTTATACACACTGATTCTTGCGGCATTTATCGGGCTGCTTATCTGGCTGAATGTTCTGCCGCCGAAATACCTGTATGCCATCATAGCCATTCTGATACTGGTTTCGGTTTTTATTGTACCGGTGATGTTCAGCAGGTACGGCGTCCGGAAGAGAAAAATTGCAGCTGCTTTTTTCGCAGTGGTTCTCATTGCAGGATTCGGTGTCGGATCCTGGTACCTGGCGGATACGATCGATTTTATCGGAGACATCACTGTGGCAGGCAGTCTGATTGAAGTAAAAGAGGATTATTATGTTCTTGTGAAACGGGACGCGGCTTATACAGAGATCGGGGAGCTGGCAGGCTGCAGCGTGGGAACCTATATGACCAGTGATGCGGTTTATCTGGAGGCGAAAGATGATCTGCAGCGAACGGTCCGTGTAGAATATAAATATATCGGCGATCTGGGGCAGATGCTGGATGGCCTTCTGGCCGGAGGAACGGATACGGTGGATGAAACGACAGGTGCCGTGCAGTTTGAAGAATATCAGGCAGTTTTTATCAGTGCGGCAAACTATGAATCTCTGAAGAGCGAGCGTGCCGGCCTGGAGGATGAGACGCGGATCCTGTACACCGTTTCCGTAAAGGCAGGAGAAGGAGAAAAGGCAAAGTCGGTAAATGTGACGAAGGAGGCCTTCAATGTCTACGTGAGCGGACTGGACGTGGAGGGAGACATCGGAACCCAGTCGAGATCTGATGTGAACATGATCGTGACAGTTAACCCGAAGACGCACGAGGTGCTTCTGACTTCGATTCCAAGGGATTATTACGTGACACTCCCTTCGAAGGGCGCGCAGGATAAACTGACCCACTCCGGCCTCTACGGGATTCAGGAAACCATCGGTGCAGTGGAGAAAATGACCGGGCTGACGATGAACTATTATGTAAAAGTCAACTACAGCACAGTGGTGAAACTGGTGGATGCCATCGGCGGCGTCGATGTGGAATCGCCTTATACTTTCACGACCCATAAAATGAAAGGAATGCCCGAGCTGAACGGTATCACATTCGTTGAAGGCACCAATCATCTGAACGGGAAAATGGCACTGGCATTCTGCCGGGAGCGTGCGTCCTGGGTGGATGGTGACATGCGGAGAAATGAGAATCAGCAGCTTGTTCTGGAGGCGATCCTGAAGAAAGTGGCCGGCAGCAGCACGATTCTGACGAGCTACACGTCCATTCTGGATGCGATCCGCGGAAATATGGAGACCAACATGAGCCCGGACGAAATGACATCGCTGGTAAAGATGCAGCTTGCCGACATGCCATCATGGGATATCAGCAAGACGGCGCTGAAGGGAAAGAACGACTCTCTTCCATGCTACGCGCTGGGGAATGCCTATGCGGCAGTGGTGGATCAGGACCATGAGCAGATTGTGAAGTCTGCAGATCAGATCATCAGCCTGATGCACAACGGAGAAAAATGACGGAAGAGTGAAGGAATAAAAATATTGTAATTTTAGGTGTTGACATTGATAATAGCCTGTTTTATAATTATAAAGCAACTTTATGATTAGAAGTAGAACAGAGCTTAAATTCAGGCTCTGAATTTTGAGTTAAACGGAGGACAATCACGATGAGAGTAAAAGTTACGCTGGCATGTACAGAATGCAAGCAGAGAAACTACAATACCATGAAGAACAAGAAGAACGATCCGGATCGTATCGAAATGCAGAAATACTGCAAATTCTGCAAGAAGCACACTCTTCATAAAGAAACCAAATAGTTGGCAGGAGAAGGAGAGAGAATTATGGCGAAAGATACTTCGAAAAAGAAAACCGGCATTGGTGAGTATTTTAAGGGCGTCAAAGTAGAAATGAAAAAGGTTGTATGGCCGACGAAAAAGGAAGCTGTTTCCTATACTGCTGTGGTCATCGTGACCTGTGCCCTGTTTGCGCTGGGATTCTGGCTCATTGATACCGGTGTGCTGGCGGCGCTGAAGCATATTCTGAACATCACTCTGGCTTAGTTTGAAAAGAAGGTATTGAGATGTCTGAATTTGAAAACAGCAAGACGCCTGTCACTGTATCGCCGCTGATCGGAGAGGGAATCCGAGGTGACGGCCAGGCGAAATGGTACGTGGTGCACACGTATTCCGGTCACGAAAACAAGGTGAAAGTGAATATCGAAAAGATGGTTGAGAACCGTGGCATGCAGGATCTGATTCTGGACATCGTTGTACCGACAGAAGATAAAATCGAGTTAAAAGACGGTCAGCGAAAGATAAAAACCAGAAAAATGTTTCCGGGTTATGTTATCATAAAGATGATTGTAACCAACGAAACCTGGTACCTGGTGCGGAATACACAGGGTGTGACAGGATTCGTGGGTCATGGCTCCGATCCGATTCCCCTGACGGATGAAGAAGTGGCCAGAATGGGAATCGAGAAAGTATATATCGACCTGGATGTGGAAGTCGGCGAGACGGTGAAAGTAATCAGCGGCCCGTTTGAAGGCTTTATGGGAACTGTGGAGGAAATCAGCACTGAAAAACAGATCCTGAAAGTCCGTGTTTCCATGTTTGGAAGGGAAACCCCGGTTGAACTGGAATTCAGCCAGGTGGACAAGATTTAAAGGAACCGCCGGTTCTTTTGAATAAATTATCAGAATTTCCGGGAAAGGAGGAACCAGGAAAATGGCTAAGAAAGTAGAAGGCTATATTAAACTTCAGATTGCAGCAGGTAATGCGACGCCGGCACCTCCAGTAGGTCCTGCATTAGGTCAGAAGGGCGTTAATATTATGGATTTCTGCAAGCAGTTCAATGCAAGAACCCAGGATCAGCCGGGAATGGTGATTCCGGTAGTAATCACTGTATATGCTGACAGATCCTTTACGTTTGTATGCAAAACGCCGCCAGCAGCAGTTCTGCTGAAGAAAGCAGCAGGTCTGACCACTGCTTCCGGTGAGCCGAACAAAAAGAAAGTTGCAACTCTGACAAGAGCACAGGCAGAAGAAATCGCGAAGATCAAGATGCCTGACTTAAATGCAGCAAGTGTGGAAGCAGCTACCGAAATGATTAAAGGTACTGCAAGAAGCATGGGAATCGTTATCGAAGATTAATCAGTGGGAGACAAGATGTCGCTGGCACCACAGGGAGGTAAAACATGCCTAAGAGAGGAAAAAGATACAAGGAGGCCGCAGCGAAATACGAAAAGGCCAACCTGTATGACACGGAAGAAGCGATGAAATTAGTCGTAGAAACTTCCAAAGCAAAATTTGATGAAACCATCGAAGCGCACATTAAGCTTGGTGTTGATGGAAGACACGCTGACCAGCAGGTCAGAGGTGCAATTGTTCTTCCGAACGGAACCGGTAAATCCAAGAAGGTTCTGGTATTCGCCAAGGGACCGAAAGCAGCAGAGGCAGAAGCTGCCGGCGCTGACTATGTAGGTGCAGAAGAAATGGCACAGAAGATTCAGACCGAGAACTGGTTTGACTTCGACGTTGTAGTAGCTACCCCGGATATGATGGGTGTAGTAGGAAGACTGGGTAAGATCCTCGGACCGAAAGGCCTGATGCCGAATCCGAAGTCCGGAACTGTTACCATGGATGTAGAAAAGGCTCTGAAGGAGATTAAAGCCGGTAAAGTCGAGTACAGACTGGATAAGAGCAATATTATCCATACACCGATCGGAAAAGCTTCTTTCGGTGCAGAAAAGCTGGGCGAGAACTTCAATGCTCTGATGGAAGCAATCGTAAAGGCAAAACCGGCAGCAGCAAAAGGTCAGTACCTGAGAAGCGTAACGGTTTCCGCTACCATGGGCCCTGGAATCAAAGTAAACCCTGCACTGATCCAGTTCTAGTCCACAGGACAACCAAATACGAAATCTAACCGTAGACAGCGGGTGCGACAGCTTAATTTCCCGCCGAGGTACAATATAAAATATTGACCTTGCCTGTCCGCGGCCATGCCAGAGCAGACAAGGTTTTTTTATGGAGTACCATACATCCTGCGACGTCTCCCGCGGAAAGCGGAATGCATCGCAAGAAAGGAGAACATTTATGTCAGTAGAAGCACAGAAACAGAAACAGGTTATCATTGACGAGATCAAAGGCAAGCTGGAAAATGCCCAGTCTGCAGTGGTCATCGACTACATGGGCATTACCGTAGCACAGGCTGACGCCATGAGAAAGAAGCTGCGTGAAGCAAATGTAGACTATACTGTTTATAAAAATACTCTGGTAAAGAGAGCCATCGAAGGCACTGAATTCGCAGGCCTTGCAGATGTGCTGGACGGACCGAGCGCACTGGCGATCAGCGCAGATGATGCAACAGCTCCGGCCAGAATCTTAAATGAAGTCATTAAAGACTACAAGAAGATGGAATTTAAAGCAGGTGTGGTGGAAGGCACTTTCTTTGACAAGGAAGGCATTCAGGCAATTGCCGACATTCCATCCAGAGATGTCCTCATTGCCAAGTTCATGGGAAGCATTCAGTCCCCGATCAGCAAGGCAGTCAGAACATTCCAGGCAATCGCAGACGCGAAAGCAGAAGCATAATTTTGCAGATCCGCCGTGCCATTTAGCGGCGTAAATAAAAGCGAAAATGAAATTTTGAAAAGGAGAAATTGAAAATGACTATCGAACAGATCATTGAAGCGATCAAGAACATGACCGTTTTAGAGTTAAACGATTTAGTAAAAGCTTGTGAAGAAGAATTTGGCGTATCCGCTGCTGCTCCGGTAGCAGTTGCAGGTGCTGCAGGTGCTGCAGCTGCTGAAGAAGAACAGACGGAATTCACTGTTGTTCTGGAAGCTGCTGGCGGCGAAAAGATCAAGGTAATCAAGGCGGTAAGAGAGATCACCGGTCTGGGCCTGAAGGAAGCAAAGGAACTGGTAGACGGTGCTCCGTCCAACGTAAAGGAAGGAATCGAAAAGGCAGAAGCCGAAGCGATCAAGAAGCAGCTGGAAGAAGTTGGCGCTACCGTAACCATGAAATAGTTCGGACCGCAAACGGATTTACTGAGAAATATGAAAGACGAAAGCAGTCTGCCGAAAGGCAGACTGCTTTTTTTAAAAAAGTTCTTGACCTTCCCCCTGGTGGAAGGTATAGTATGAAGACAATCAGGAGGATGATCGCAGATGAGGATCAATGAAGTGGAACAGCGCATTGGCATCACAAAAAAGAATATCCGGTTCTATGAAGACCAAGGTCTTCTTTCTCCACGCCGGAATAAAGAGAACGGATATCGGGAATACAGCGAGGAGGACGTGAAAACACTGGAGCAGATCAAGCTTCTGAGGAAGCTGGGCCTTCCGCTGGAGGAGATCCGCCTGATGCAGAGCGGAAGAAGTACGGTGACCGACAGCATGCGCCGTCATCTGGTGACACTGGAGCGTGAAAAGGAAAACCTGGCTCAGTCGGAAGCCTTCTGCAGCCGTCTTCGTGAGGAAGAGGGCATGCTGTCCGGTCTGGATGCCCATGATCTGCTGCAGGAAATGGAGACCATGGAACAGGAAGGCACCGCATTCCAGAACAAGCACCAGTATGATGTGCGGCTTTCTTATGTGGCGCCGGTGGTGATGACCGTGCTGATGGTCCTGCTGATGGCGGGGATTATGGTACTGATGATCTGGGGGTTTCAGACCGATCCGCAAGATGCGCCGCCGCTTCCGGTTCTGATTCTGCTGCTGCTTATCCCGATTTTTGTGATCGCGGGCGTTGTGCTGGCCCTGACACAGCGGATCAGCGAAATTAAGAAGGGAGAGATGGATGATGCAAGGAAATACTAAAAAGAAAAAAGGGGCGGTGATTGCCGCTGTCGTGATGATCGCCATCGTAGTGGTGATCGTCGGCGCGCTGGCCGTGCTGCTTCTGGGTGAAGAAGACCTGTTTGCAGACAGTATCGCCTGGCTGTACATCGCGGGAGGCGCAGCTGTAATCATCGGTGTGCTGATCGCGCTGCGGCAGCGTTTTGCTGAAATTCACCGAGGCGAAGAAGAGGAAGCGAAAAAGTATTAGAGAATCAAACGGAACGAAGCAAGGAGGAAAAAGTTATGTTATTATTGACCTTAAATTATGTACCCGGAAAAGAAATTGAAGCACTGGGCATCGTAAAGGGAACCACCGTACAGAGCAAAAACTTCGGCAAGGACTTCATGTCCGGCATGAAAACCCTGGTGGGCGGCGAACTGTCCGCATACACGGAAATGCTCAATGAAGCCCGGCAGATTGCCACCAAGCGTATGGTGGACGAAGCCGAAGCACTAGGCGCCGACGCCGTGATCAACATCCGCTACGGCTCCGCATCTATGATGCAGGGTGCCGCCGAAGTGGTGGTATATGGTACCGCAGTGAAGTTCAAATAGAAAACATGCGAAATCGAAACAGAAAAAGCGGCCGGACATCGACCGCTTTTTCGCAT
>JALEHL010000137.1 GCA_022770665.1 Bacillota bacterium | reverse complement strand
TGTGCTGGGTTCCGGAACGATTGGCGGCGGCGCCATGCTGGAATACATGGGCAAACAGCCGTTTATCCATGCCGGAGATCAGATCGATATGGAAGTGGAGGGAATCGGAACGCTGAAAATGTCCGTTCTCTAAATGATTCAGCAGCAGTAAAACGCTCCCGCCCTTTCGGCGGGAGTTTTTTTTTTCAAATCCTGAAAAAAGGGGATTGACGGCGGCTGTATGGTGAAGTAATCTATAATAGCGATTCAATAAAAAGGGGTAAGGAAGAATGATTTTCAGCAGTACAGTTTTTCTACTGGCATTTCTGCCGCTGACACTTCTGGCGTATTTTCTGGTGCCTGCCAGGTTTGTCACAGCGCGGAATGTGGTTTTGCTTATTGCCAGTCTGTTTTTCTACGGATGGGGTGAACCGAAGTATATTCTTGTGATGTTTTTTTCCATCTTTTTTAATTATTTGCTTGCACGGTGGATCGAGGCAAGCCCGTCGAAGGGACTGCTTGCGCTGACGGTTGTAGGCAATCTGGCAATTCTCGGTTTCTTTAAATACACAGATTTTCTGATTTCGACGATCAACGGAATCTTCGGCGGCAGCATCAGCCTGCTGCATATCGCGCTTCCGATCGGAATTTCTTTCTATACATTCCAGACCATGTCCTATGTGATCGATGTATACCGGGGAAAGGTAAAGGCGCAGCGTGACCTGGTTGCGTTCGCCACTTATGTGACGCTGTTTCCGCAGCTGATTGCAGGTCCGATCGTCCGCTACAGCGATGTGGCGGTGCAGCTGAAGAACCGCTGCAGCAGCATGGAGCAGATCGCGGAAGGCATCCGCCGGTTTGCGGCGGGCTTCGCGAAAAAAGTTCTGCTGGCGAATCAGGTCTATATCATTTGGAAAGAAATCTCCGCCATGGAGGCGCCGTCGGCGGCGGCGGCCTGGCTGGGCGCGGTGGCGTTCACGTTCCAGATTTATTTCGATTTCAGCGGTTACAGTGATATGGCCATCGGCCTCGGGAAAATTTTCGGGTTCGATTATCTGGAAAACTTCAACTATCCATATATTTCGAAGAGTATCACGGAGTTCTGGCGGCGGTGGCATATGTCGCTCAGCTCCTGGTTTAAGGAATACGTTTATATTCCGCTGGGCGGAAACCGGAAAGGCCTGCCGCGCCAGCTTCTGAATATCGCCGTAGTCTGGGCGCTGACCGGCCTATGGCATGGTGCCAGCTGGAATTTCGTAGCCTGGGGCGTATATTTCGGTGTGATTCTGATTATAGAAAAGCTGTTCCTTCTGCGGATCCTTGAGAAGGCGCCGGCTTTTGTCAGCCATCTGTATGCGCTGGTTCTTATCGTATGCGGCTGGGTGATCTTCGCCATCGAGGACCTGGGACAGGTCGGGACCTATTTTTCTATGATGTTCGGTGCCTCCGGCCATCTGACGGATGATGCATTCTGGTATTATCTGACCAGCCGTATCTGGCTGCTGGCTGCCTGCGTCATCGGTTCGACGCATCTGCCTTCCCGGATTGCAGCGCTTCTTCGGGAAAAGCTCGCGTCCCGCGAAATGCTTCTTGGCATATTGGAATCTGCAGGGGTTCTGGCACTTATGGTATTTTCCATTGCGTTTCTGGTGAGCGGATCCTATAATCCGTTCCTGTATTTCAGATTTTAGGGGGGTGCGGAGATGAAAAAAAATAATCTGATTTTGATTTCTGTTTCCGCAGTCCTGCTGCTGGCACTTTCCATCGGCACACTGCTGAAACCGGACGTGGATTTTTCACCGAATGAAAACCGTTATCTGCAGAAGGCACCAGAGGTTTCTGCCCAAAATATTCTCAGCGGACAGTTTTCGGAGGATGCGGAAAGCTATCTTTCGGACCAGATCATCGGCCGGGAGAAATGGGTCGGACTGAAAGGAATCACAGAAGCTGGCCTTGGTGTCCGTGATATGAACGGGGTGTATCTCTGTGATGACGGCCGTGCGGTGGAACGGATCACAGAGGAAGACTTCGACTGGAATCAGTATGCGCGAAATCTGAATCAGCTGGCACAGGTCCGGGATGATGCAGGAATTCCCATGGATGTGCTGATCGTTCCGTCTGCAGCTTCCATTTATGAAGAGACGCTGCCGGATCATGCACTGCGGTTTGATGAAGAAAAGGCGTTCGAGAAGGCCGAAGCGATTCTGGGAGACAGCCTCATCGATCTGCGGCATACTCTGAAAGAAGGGGCTGCGGAGGGCTCGGAAGGGGAGTCTAACGGCGGCGTCTTCTTCAAAAGCGATCATCACTGGACCAACTACGGTGCTTTCCTTGGGTATAAAACCTGGCTGTCACATCTGGGGGTGAATACGTCGCCGATGACGTATGCGATGACGGAGCCTGAGGTGCTTTCCGATGACTTCCATGGCACATTGTATTCCAAAGTTCTGCTGAACACGCTGGGGACGGATACCATCCTGGCACCGGCCTATTCCCGACGGGCAGAATGCACTGTGGAAATCGACGGAGAAACGTACGACTCAATCTATTTTGACCAGAAACTGGTCGAAAAAGATAAATATGCCGTTTACTTCGGCGGAAACTACGACCGGGTGGACATCACCTGTATGGAGGGCGACGGTGCAGTTCTGATTATCAAGGACTCCTTCGCCAACTCCTTCGTGCCGTACCTGATGGGGGATTACGAGCACATCACCATGGTGGATCCGCGCTACTTCCGGGAGGATGTGACCTCTCTGACTTCCGGCTGCGACCGGATTCTGGTGATCTACAGCATAAAGGATCTGGCGGAGCAGAAAATGAACCTGGCCGCGTCGCTGATGCAGTAAAACGCAGAATATTGAATGGATGGAGCGGGTGTCGCACGGATGCGGGATCCGCTCTTTGCATGTAAGAATACTCTTTCCCTTTACAATTTATGAAGGATTCGATATAATAAATGCAATCTGACAGATGTTTCAGATTGTACAATATCGTGAAGCATACGAAGTGGGGGTAGAAGTTATGGAATTCAGAGAAAATTTGACCAGATTGCGGCTTGAAAAACATCTGACGCAGATGGATTTGGCAGAAAAGACTGGGGTAAGTTTAGATGTTGTGGTTCAGTGGGAAAACGGAGATACAGAGCCGCCGATTCAGGACTTGATTTCGATTTCCGATGCATTGGGTGTCAGTGTCGACGATTTACTGGGAAAGACGGAAACCG
>JALEHL010000112.1 GCA_022770665.1 Bacillota bacterium | reverse complement strand
GGCCAGCATGTCTCCATGCTGCCGGTGAGCTCTTACCTCACCATTTCAACCTTACCACAGCCGTACTGTTTCGGCGGAATGTTTCTGTTGCACTTTCCCTATAGTTACCTACGCCAGACGTTATCTGGCACCCTTGCCCTGTGGAGCCCGGACTTTCCTCATGTACGTCGTACACGCGATTGTCTGCTCTACCCATATATAACACGTAATACTTACGATGCTGCCAGGCGACAAATCTATGTCAGAACAGATAGGCAACAACCGTAATGGAATATGTAATAACGACTGCTGCAATCAGAAGCACAGCAATCACCATTGCAGTTACCTTCATTTTCTTTTCTCTTGATTTTTTCATGTAGCGGAAGCCCCCCTGCTTGCTGGTCTTTTTCCGTTAAAATGGCCCGCAGTCTGCCACAGTGAACGGATTCAGACTCACCTTTGATTTTATAATCTGCAGACTTGTATGATCCCGCAGCCATGACGTCATGTTCTCAGAAAAAATAATTTCTGAACCATAATGCCCGATATCCAGAAGATTCATTCCCATTTCTTTTGCAAGCTGCGCAGTATGATACTTTACATCTCCCGTGATCAGAAGATCACAGCCGGCCTCAAATGCTGCCTCCATGAACTCGCTGCCTGAACCGGTGCACAGTGCAACACGCTCTACTTTATCCGTCGGATCACCAGTAAACCGATACTGACGCACGTCCTGAGACAGCCAGTCAGCAACCTGTCTTGCATAACGTTCCAGCGTGTAATCTTCATTTACCATTCCCATACGGCAGATTCCGGTCGCATCGCCGGGAAGAAGCGCTGTCTCCCGCAGATGCAGACGCTGTGCCAGATCATCATTATTCCCGCCGGCACATTTATCGAATGGTGTATGGGAAGCATACACGCTGATCTGTTCCTCAATGAGGCGGCAGATGTAGTTTCCCGTAACACTTTTACTGTCTATTGCTTTCAATGGAGAAAACAGCAGCGGATGATGACAGATGATTAACCCGGCACCGGATGCAGCCGCTTCAGAAATCACCTGATCCGTCACTTCCATGCTGACAAGCACGGCACGAATCTCAGGATTTCCAAGTTTGATCTGAAATCCTGAATTGTCCCAGCTTTCCTGTAAATCCAGCGGGCACCATTTTTCTATCGCAGAAATAATCTCTT
Source organism: Bacillota bacterium (assembly GCA_022770665.1). GTDB lineage: Bacteria > Bacillota > Clostridia > Peptostreptococcales > Anaerovoracaceae > RGIG7179. The sequence goes on along the minus strand of JALEHL010000112.1, from coordinate 22,409 downwards.
CCAGTTTCATGTTTTGCACTCCAGTATTTTTCTGGCATCTCGCAGAAGATCCTGCATATATATGACACGGTTTTTCTGTCTGCGAAGTGTCTTACGATCCTGGCCGCCTTCTTCCATCTGCAGCAGGATCCGTTCTTCCGTCTGCAGCCGTGTTTCGAGGTATTCCTCTGTCAGCGGACCGATGAATTCCAGAAGACGCCGTGGATACTGATATTCAATGCAGTCCCCATCCAGACTGCGCAGCGATGCCTTTTCCACCGGAACAACGGTCAGAATCTCACAGATAAACCGGCCCTCCCGAACCAGCTGCTCCCTGGATATGGAAAAGCAGTGATCATAAAGCCAGTGGCGCAGCATTCCAATGTTATTGCGCGGTTGTAAGATCATTCTGCGGAATGACCAGGACTTCTCAATTTCTGCCTCAAGGATCTGCGTCATCAGAATACCGCCCATACCTGCCAGAACAATTACATCCACTTCTGCAGGCTGCAGAACCTGAAGCCCGTCGCCCAGACGGAGGTCAAATTTTGTATCTGGCCATCTTTCTCTGCAGTTTCCTTCCGCCTTCTGCAGCGGACCTTCCGCGGCATCCGTCATTATGACATGCGGACAGATGCCCTGCTCCCACAAATACAATGGAAGGAACCCGTGATCTGTTCCGATGTCTGCCATTGTCTCTCCAGGATTGATTTCTTTCGCAATAGCCGCAAGACGCGGCGACAACTGTATCATTATTCCAAATAGTCCTTCAATTTTTTGCTTCTGCTCGGATGACGGAGTTTGCGAAGCGCCTTGGCTTCGATCTGGCGAATTCGCTCCCTGGTAACATCGAATTCCTTTCCCACTTCTTCCAGTGTTCTCGCGCGCCCGTCTTCCAGGCCGAACCGCAGCTTCAGTACTTTCTGCTCTCGCTCTGTCAGCGTATCCAACACTTCAACCAGCTGCTCCTTCAGCATCGAAAAAGCAGCAGCCTCCGCCGGTGCCGGGACGTCCTCATCAGGGATAAAATCCCCCAGATGGCTGTCTTCCTCCTCACCGATCGGTGTTTCCAGAGAAACCGGTTCCTGCGCAATTTTCTGAATTTCCCTGACCTTTTCAACAGACAGATTCATTTCAGCAGCGATTTCTTCCGGAGTCGGTTCGCGGCCGTAAGTCTGAAGTAGCTGACGTGATACCCGGATCAGCTTGTTAATCGTCTCCACCATATGCACCGGGATTCGAATCGTCCTGGCCTGATCTGCAATGGAACGGGTAATTGCCTGCCGGATCCACCAGGTGGCGTACGTGGAAAACTTATATCCTTTTCTATAATCAAATTTATCGACGGCTTTAATCAGTCCAAGATTTCCTTCCTGAATCAGATCAAGGAACAGCATCCCTCTGCCCACATAACGTTTGGCAATGCTGACAACCAGCCGGAGATTCGCTTCGCACAGGCGTTTTTTGGCTTCTTCATCGCCCTGCTCCATCCGTTTTGCCAGTTCAATCTCCTCATCTGCGGAAAGAAGCGGAACTTTACCGATTTCCTTCAGGTACATTCTCACCGGATCATCTACGGCAATTCCCTTTGGAATAGAAGATTCCAGATCCATATCCGATTCATCCATGACCAGATCCGGATCTTCTGTCAGGTCAGGATCCTCTGCCAGAAGAAGTTCCTCATCAAAATCTGTTTCCGTTTCAGAGATGATCTCAATTCCCCTGGACATAAGCGCCTCATAAATATCATCCATCTGATTCTTATCCAGATCTGTAGATTCCAGCACATCCGCTACAGCCGAATAGGTCAGCTTATTTTTCATCGCCTTGCTTTTCTCCACAAGCTCATTGATGAGCTCCTGTCTTCGCTCCGGCCACGGTGCTGTTTCCTGCTTCATATCCGTCTGTTTCTCCGCCTCAGCCTGATTCTTCAGCACTGTTTTCTTCTTCGTTTCTGTTGCCATTACTTTCTTCCCCCATGAGAGTTAATTTCTTGTTGCACCTCCATCAGCTGTTCCGTAAGCTGCCGGATGGATTCCGGATTGTTCTCTTCATCCGCGAGAGCCAGCCGGTCAATCAGTGCCTGCTCTCTTTCCAGCAGACGCTGGATCTGCCATGTATTAATACACTGATCAAAAACCTGTTCCTCATTTCCACATACGGCAATGTTATCCAAGGCTGCGGTCAATGCTTCGCTTTCTTCCGGTTCCAGCCTGTCCAGAATCTGGCTCAGATGGAAATCTCCATTCAGGCCGTACAGTTCAAAAAGAATATCCTTTACCTTTTGTCCCAGCGTGCTTGATATCACCTGATCAAAATCCAAAAGGCGCTCTGACAGGGATGGATTGATAAATAACGTTTTCAAAATGTTTGCCTCAAGCGGAGAAAGAGCGTCCCGCACCGCTTCCTTTTCCCTGCGAACTGACCTTTGCACTGCAGACACGGGTGCATCTGTAGTATTGCCTATGATTTCCATTTTTATTGCACCTTCTGCAATTCTGAGTTCTCTGGCCAGTTTTCTGATGTAAACATCCGCTTCCACCGGACTCAGTTCTTTCAGAACGCCAGCCGCATCACGGACAAAATCTATTTTTCCCTCTTCGGTATCAAGATTGTGCTCTCTGCGAACTGCATCCAGCCTGTAATCAATATATGGCATTGCACCATCAACCAGTCGCAGAAATGCGTCACGGCCATTTTTCTTAATAAACTCGTCGGGATCTTTCCCGTCGGTCACATGCAGGACACGAACTTTACAGCCTTCGCGGGTCAGGATCTCGATTCCGCGCATGGCAGCATTTCTCCCTGCACTGTCTGCATCATAGGAAAGGACAACATTCTTCGTATAGCGGCGGATCAGCTTGCTCTGATTCTCTGTCAGTGCTGTTCCCAGAGAAGCGATCACATTGCGTACCCCTCCCTGATAAAGCGCTATAGCATCCATATACCCTTCTACCAGAATTGCAAACCCTTCTTTTCCAATATCCTGTCGGGTAAGATTCAATGCATACAGATTATTTTTCTTTTGAAACACACGATTCTCCGGTGAATTCAGATATTTCGGCATCGCATCTCCAACCGCACGGCCTCCAAATCCGATGACTTTGCCGCTGGTATTGATAATCGGAAATATCACACGGTTGCGGAACTTATCATAATATTTTCCTTTGCTTTCCGAAATCAGTCCCAGCTCCAGGAGAACCTTTTCCTCGTATCCTCTGCTTTTAAGAAAAGTATAGAGACTGTCCCATTTCTCATCGGCATATCCGATGCCGAATTTCTTCAGAATCGCATCTTCCATACCCCTCTGTTTCATATATGTGTAACCCGGATTCTTCTGTTCCGTAAATGCCCGGTAAAAAAAGCGGGCTGCTTCCTTATTGATTTCGTAGTACTTCTCGCGGTCTTTCCCGAATCGGTTTTTCTGAACGGAAATGCCGTATTCCTCCGACAGTTTTTCGACGGCTTCTCCGAAATCCAGATTGTAGTACCGCTTCACAAACTCGATGACATCTCCGGAAGCACCGCAGCCGAAACAGGTAAAGATCTGTTTCTGTTCAGAAACGACAAAAGAAGGTGTCTTCTCATTATGAAAGGGACAAACACCTTTATAATTGGCACCCGCACGTTTCAGCGCCACCACCCTCCCGACCACATCGACAATATTGATCTGGCTTTTCAGGTCATCGATTGCGGAATTGTTAAAAGACAAACCCATTTTTATACTCCTGTCTATTGATACTATACGACAGAAAAGGGGTATTTCCTTTTTCGTTTTATGAATTTTTAGAGAATTTTTTGTTTCCAGCATTTCGGCATAAAAAGCTCCTGATAAATGCTCAGTGCAAAGCGGTCCGTCATCCCTGCCACGTAATCCTTTGACGCTTCTGCGATGCCATCCTCAGCAGCCAGTCGCTGCATGTCATCCGGAAGTTTTTCCGGATGGCGGATAAAATACCGATACAATGAAGAAATCACCACTTCCACTTTCGCCAGGTCTTCTTCCTTTTTTACTCGGCTGCTTTTATATACATTGGCAAACATAAAGGCTCTGAGCTGGATCAGTTCATCCCGGAATTCCGGACTCTGGCAGATCGCGTCTTTGCCGTCACTGTTGCGGATCACATCGATCACCAGATTATTGATCCGTTCCCGATGTGTCCTTCCAAACAGCTGAAGAGAACTTTCCGGAATATCCTCCATGGAGATCACACCGCTGCGGACTGCATCATCGATATCATGATTAATATAAGCGATTCTGTCGCTGATTTTTACAACCTGTCCCTCCAGTGTGAACGGCATGTAGCTTCCGGTATGTCCTACAATCCCGTCCCGCACCTCCTCGGTCAGATTCATTCCGCGCCGGTTTGCTGTAGATTCAATGACATCCACAACCCGGAGACTCTGCACATTATGTTCAAAACCTCCCGGATGGATACTGTTCAGAACCGCCTCGCCATTATGCCCAAACGGCGTGTGCCCCAGATCATGACCCAGTGCGATGGCCTCTGTCAGATCTTCATTCAGATTCAGGCTGCGGGAAATTGTTCTGGCAATCTGCGATACCTCTATGGTATGAGTCAGCCGTGTTCGAAAATGATCTCCTTCCGGCGCCAGAAAAACCTGTGTCTTATGCATCAGCCTGCGGAATGCCTTGGAATGAATGATCCTGTCCCTGTCACGCTGGAATTCTGTGCGGATCTCACATTTTTCCTCAGGAATCCTTCTTCCTCTTGATTCAGCGCTTTTCACCGCTTTCTCTGACAAATATTCAAATTCTCTCTGTTCCAAGTCCTCTCTCAGCAGCACGTCTCACACCCCTCTCTGTCATTTCACTCCCGTATGTCCGAAACCGCCATCGCCTCTTTCTGTATGCGCGATCTCCTCTGTAATCTGAAAATATGGCTGCACATATTTTGCGAATACGACCTGCGCGATTCGATCCCCATCATTTACTGTAAAAGGCTCCTGTCCCAGATTGATCAGCGCAATATTCCATTCTCCGCGATAATCACTGTCCACCGTACCGACTCCGTTGACAAGCGTAACACCGTACTTTATCGCAAGACCGGATCGTGCACGGATCTGTGCTTCAATCCCTTCTGGAAATTCTGAGAACAGCCCCGTCGGAATCATTTTTCTCTGTCCAGGCGCAATCACCACCGGTCCGTCCGGAAGCCAGGCCCGCAAGTCAGCACCGGCGGCTCCTTCTGTTGCATAAGAAGGCATTCTGCCGCTTCTGCTGATGAACTTTATACAAACTCTGTCTTTCACAGCACATCAGCCCTCCATCATAGATTTCAGATTGATCCGCCGGTTGGTCACCGCAACGGCAGAATACTGATTCATATCACAGATCATGTGTTTCACTTCGTCTATGTCTTCCATCGTAACAGCGTTCAGTCCGTCCAGAACTTCTTCCGGTGTATATACTTTTCCCAGCAAAGTCAGGTTTTTTCCGATCGAAAACATTCGGCTTGCAACATTTTCCTGTCCGAAAATAAAGCTGCTTTTGAGCTGCTCCCGGGAAGCCGAGAGTTCTTCCTCCGTAATTCCCTGCCGCCCTAAGATTTCGAGTTCTTCCCGAATGCCGTCAATCGCCCGATGGATCTTATCATGTGCCACGCCGGCATAAATCATATAGGATCCATCGCTGCTGTATGTATTCAGCATGGAATATACGCTGTATGCCAGTCCTTTTTCCTCCCGGATATTCTGAAAGAGCCTGGAGCTCATGCTGCCGCCCATGATATTGTTTAAAACAGAAAACGCATAGTACTTCGGATCATCCAGCGGGATCGCGCGGACTGCAAGGCAGAGGTGAGACTGCTGAATATCCTTCACCAGGACTTTGTATTTTTTTTCATAAGGAGTGACGCCATTCTGGTGGACCGGTTTCTCAGCCTGCAAGCACGAAAACTGGTTTTCAAAAAATGCGCAGACCGTATCTTCATCCATATTTCCTGCTACCGCCACGACGATGGAATCTCTCGTATACTGCGCCTCTTTATAAGCCTTCAGCGCATTCCGTGAAATCCGGTTCAGCGTCGTAGGTGTCCCGATAATGGAATTCCCCAGCGGATTTCCTGCAAACAGCATTTCGCTGACTGTATCAACAGCCAGATCATCCGGCTGGTCCTGCGTCATTTTAATCTCCTCGCAGATAACCTGCCGCTCTTTTTTCATATCCTCTTTATCAAAAAGAGAATGGTTGAGCATATCAAGAAGGACCTCAGCGCCCTTTTCAAAATTTTCACGCAGAACCTTCACATAGTAGCAGGTGGCTTCTTTTCCGGTAAATGCATTCATCTGCCCTCCGATCTTGTCGATATCCGCAGCAATATCCCGGGCACTGCGTTTTTCTGTGCCTTTGAACATCATGTGCTCTATATAGTGAGAGATTCCTGCATATTTTTTTTCTTCATTTACAGAACCGGTTTTTACCCAGATTCCAACAGCCACTGACTGTACATACGGTATTTTTTCCATCACCACACGCACGCCGCAAGGCAAAGTGCGGATTTCTATTTTACTCATTCTATTTATCCCCTTTCGATTTCATAAATCCAGCCAGCAGAACAGCTGCCACCGCAGACAGAGCAAGAATCTCTCCCGCCTTTCCAAACTGACTTCCCACCAGATCGCAGGCCCAGACTATGAGAAAAAAAGCAGCTGCCATTACCAGCAGGATCACGATTCCGGTTTTATTCATATGATTTCACCTTTTTTCTTAATGTTCTCTAACGAGAAAGACTGATAATTTCTTATTGTAACACACTTTTAAAAAAAATCATATACTATCAGAGAAAGAACTTTGGACTATTCTCTTACCTGATAGACCATAGAAGGAGGTATACTATATGAGCTGCTTTTGCGGAAGGGGATCTCAGGATCTCTTTCAGAACTGCTGCAATTCCAACACGCTCTGTCAGTTTGACGGAGATATCAGCAGCCTGAAGCCGGAACCGATCTACGTGCAGAAAGTATATGATGCGGTCGCGTTCCATCTTCAGGGGATGAAAAGTGTCAGCGGACAGTCTTTTTCGCCGTGTATTCCATGCGGTCACCGTATCCGGCGCGTTGTGGATATTCGCTGCAGGAAAAAATTCAATCCAGATAATGTCGATGATCCGACAAACCTAAAACTGGATGTGCATACCAGCATTTCCGGAGCAACATTCCTGAAAAACTCGGCAGGAGAAACTCTCACGGCGGTTGGCGCTGATGGAAACTTCTCAGAGAAACTGCTCTTTGCAGACACGTCATCCTGTGATGATCAATGCATGGGAACGCCTGTTTTCGGTACGCAGAATATCTGTATCACCGGAAATGTGATCATAGAACTGGATCTGCTGCTCTGCGACAGCTGCAATAATGAATCGGTTTTCACGATCTGCACAGAAGTTTGCGTGGCGGAAAAACAACAGCCTCTCGTACTTACGAATTTCTTTGAAATCTGTATGCCTTCCGCCATCGATACAGCATTCCTGCCACGCTTCACAGAGTTCTGCAGTTCCGCCTGCGAATCCAGACTGGCGACCAACAATCACGGCAGAGATCTCTGCATCGATCCGGACGGTACCGTAACGGCAAACCTGATCATTGCGATCTGTGTCACCTGTGAGAAGAAAATTGTCGTGCCGGTCCAGCTCTGTGTGCTGTCCACAGGCTTTGTTCAGGCCCCGATCCAGCAGAACGCAATCTGTCAGACATTCCCTGGACTGTTTCCTAACCAGATTCGGCCATGCGACACCCGTGAACAATGCGGTGAACAAGAAGAAGAAACAGAATCTGACAACGCATGCCGCAGAGATTGCTGTGATCCTTGCAGCGAATGCGAATGCAGAGACAGCTGCGAAGACAGCTGTGATGCATGCAGAAATCGTGCAGGCCGATCCGGCAGACCGCAGCCGAGGAGATAAATTCCGATTTAACAAAACCCTGCAGGGTATACAACCCGGCAGGGTTTTCTCCGTGCGTCCGGCGAGCACACGTTATAATGAATGCTATTTCTTCGCAAAATCCGCTTTCATGGCCTGGATCCTGTTTTCATCACTGAATATTTTTGCAATCTGCAGTCCGATCACTTTCGCACCATCCGCAATGGTTTTATGTGCTCTTTCTCCAGTATTTCCAGCCGCAAACTCTCTGGTATGGATCGCAACGCCACGGTCCACCAGCTGCAGGGTCGGATGGAATGTCGGACAGACGAAGCTAACATTTCCTATGTCTGAGGACCCGAAAATAGCATCGTGATCCCCGTTGATCTCAATGCCCAGTTCTTCATAAACTTCCCGAAGCGCTTCGATGCCAGAGTCATTGTTTTTCATAGTATCATACATTGCCGCCGTCAGAGCCTTCTCCCAGGTTGCGCCCGTCATCAGGCATGCACCTTCTGCGCATCGATCCGCGCGTTCATCGATCCCGTACAGATACTCCTTATCCAGAGCTCTCCAGTAAAATTCCGCACTGGCCTCTTCCGGCACGATATTCGGTGCCGCGCCTCCGTTTCTGTAAACCCCGTGCATCCTGACATCCGGGGTGACATGCTGCCGCATCATATCAATTCCATGAAACATGAGCTGTGCCGCATTCAGCGCATTAATGCCGTCCCAAGGTGCAGCGGAAGCATGCGCAGCCTTCCCGTGAAAAGTATACAGATACTGGTGCAGTCCAAGAAGTTTGCAGTATAGAAGATTCTGGTCATAAAGATGGATCATCATCGCCATATCATAATGATCGAAAACATGCTGATCTACCATGCCGCACTTGGCTCCGTCAATTTCCTCGTTCGGTGTGCCAAGAATATGTATATCGCAGTCTAGTTCATCCTGCAGTCCCGCCATGGAGATCGCCGCAAGCATACTGATCGCACCGCTGACATTATGTCCGCAGGCATGGCCGATTCCCGGCAGCGCATCATATTCTGCCAGTACGGCAACCTTATAGGTATGGCTGTCCGATCCGTACACACCTTTAAATGCGGTATCCAGTCCGGCAAACGGATACTCCACATCGAATCCTTTCTTCCGCAGCAGTTCAACCAGCTTGCGTGATGTCTCGTATTCTTCTCCTGACAGTTCCGGATGAGCCGAAATGTCATCACTGAGCACCGCAATTTCGCTGAGATTTTCCTCTACAGTCTTCAAAATTGTTTCTTTCATTTCTTCATACGTTTTCATGACAGTTCTCCTTTCCTGTACAAGTTGTCAGTTTTCTATGCTCATAATGATGAAACCATTTAAATTGAATCCTTTTCTTCATGTTCTCTCTTCCAGATCTGCACGAAATTTACCATCAGCATGGCTATAATTACAAAACCCAGAAATCCTTCGAGTGGGAACATAAATGCGACAACATTTTTGAATCCTGCCAGTCCAAGGGAAAAGCCAAGGACTGCAGCAATGATCACATATTGTTTCTTTTTCGGACCATCCTTCAGCTTTGTAGTAAAGCCGTAAAAATTACTGGTTGCAGAGGAATAAATTGCACAGAACAGAATCAGTGCGTAAACAGCAGCGATACCCGATCCCAATCGTCCCGCATATCCCAGCATCGGCATATCCATTGCCTGCGAATATGGCATATCCTGCTGAAGGGCTGTCAGCAGCAGCAGAGCGAGCAGACCAAGGAACGCACCGCCCAGAGCCGATCCGCCGACTGCGTCTCTTCCGCTTTTGGCATTGACGGATGCCGTTGCCACAATAGGCACAAGCGCAAGAATATTGTAGGATATATAGAGAAGCGCTGCCAGGAACCAGGTCGGAGCCATGGGACTGGGCTGTACATCCTGTGAGATCTCTGTCGGCTCCAGATGCAGAATGCTGACAAGAACACTGATCAGGATCACAAGTGCGGAAAGAATCGGCATAATAAAACGAAATACTTGAGATACCCTTTCAAACTCCCCCAGCACCGTCACGATAACCAGAGCCGCAATGAGAAGCCCGCCTGCCGCGCGGTGCAGTCCGAATGTCTGATGAAACAGCGCTCCGCCGGCTGCAGTCATAGTGATCAGCACGGTAAACAGCATGATTGCCATGAAATAACCGACGAAGCTGATCAGCCTGCTGTTTCCTCCCGGCACAATCACTTTTCCCATATCGCTGGTTCCAAGCGCCCGGGCATTATAACTTGCCATCATCCCCATGATGATAAAAAGAATTCCAATCAACAATACGCCCGTATACGCACTTTTTCCGAATACTCCAAAGAACTGCCAGATTTCCCTTCCTGAAGCAAATCCGGCACCCATAACCGTTCCTACATACATCAGCGCTACCTGAAAAAAATTCAGATCAAGTGCCTTCTTCTCGTTTTCTGTATCCTGCGTCTTCAAAGAATATCAACGCCTCCTGCATTTATTTTCTGTACTCACCGGCAGAATGGCATGATGTCCCGCCAGCTGACGGACATCATACCATATCTGACCTGTATGATCTGCTCTTTTTTTCTTTTTACGGCTTAGAGATTATTAAAACAGGCCGCCAAACAGACCGCCTCTGCGATTGTTGCTACAGAACAGGCAATATACAACCAGCAGAAGAATCAGAAGTCCAAAAATACTGCCCCCATCCTCATCGCAGATATCACGGTCACGATCACGGTCACGGTCACGATCACAACAGCATTTCTGAAAGCAGTGATCTCTGCATTCCTTTTCGCAACATGCCAGGCATTTTTTTTCATCTTCCACAGCATCACACCTCCATATCATTCGTCTTTACATCATGATATGCAGTCAGACAGTCTACGGTTACGAATAGAACTCTTCCAGTCTTTCATCCGGATCTCCTTCAGAAGAGGTTTCCTCCTCCATCTGCGAAGCCGCCAGATCCCCCAGGGACATGATATACTCCTCCAGCGGATAATCCTGACATTCGCTGTAGTCATATTCATACCGATCTCCAGTCAGACTCTCACTGCGGGCAAGTACAACTGCATCCCGAACCGGTACGGAAATTTCTTCCCCATCGGAAATGGATGTGCAGTAAACCCTGCTGTCCACAGAATACCAGCGCCTGAACCTGTCAAGCTCATCTGCCAGGTTCACAAGCAGGTCTTCCTCGTCACAGTTTCTCGCCAGCCCGATCAGCGCAAACTTGATCCGTTCCATAATTCCGAAAGTTTCTGCTGCATCTCCCGGCAGAAAATCCGTCATCTCTTCAAAATAATTGTAGATCAAATCCGACAGAACCTGTTTATCCACTTCTTCAACCAGAGAATAAAGTACCTGTTCCTCAATATCCTCCTCACACTCCAGCAGCGCGGCCAGGTTCTCAAAATACTGAAAATCCGTCGGCGTGTCAATATCAAGCAATTCATACAGTTTTTCTTTATCCATTTTCTATCGTCTCCCCTTTAAAGATCCAGATTCTTAAATTTCAGAATCAGATCTGATTTTTCCGTATCCAGTATATTCTGGATCATATTCACAAAGTTCTCTGAAAGATCACTTGCATAGAATATATTTTCCCGGTCGTTTCTTTCTGCGAGCATTCTTTCATCCTGCAGCACCTGCTTCACCTTTTCCACGATTTCGTAGGACGGATTCACAATTTTCAGCTGCGGATAAATTTTCAGAATGTTCTTTCGGATCAGCGGGTAATGCGTGCATCCGAGGACAAGCGTATCCAGCCGGTTTTCCTTCACGAAGTCATCCATGTAATACCGTATGGTAAGATCCATGATCTCATTGTCAATGATGCCTTCCTCGATCAGCGGCACAAAGGCCGGCGTCGCTTTGCAGAAAACAGAAAGTCCCGGGTGCATGGCTTCTATAGATGCCGTATAGACACCGCTTGCGATGGTCACCTTCGTGGCGATGATGCCGATACGGCTCTCCATATTGCAGGATTCTGCCACTCTGCAAGCCGCAGGCTCAATGATTCCCAGAATCGGTATATCCGGAAACCGTTTCCGCAGATCCGGCAGGCAGGTCGAACTGATCGTGTTGCAGGCAATCACCATCATCTTCACATTCTGTGCCGCCAGGAAGTCTGCGATCTGATTGGTATACGCTTTCACCGTAGAAACCGCCTTGGAGCCGTAAGGTGTTCTTGCCGTGTCACCGAAGTAGATCACCCGCTCTTCCGGGAGCTGCCGGAAGAGATTCGGTATGCAGGTCAGGCCGCCGAGACCTGAATCAAAGACACCGATTGGTCTGTTATCCATATATGTCAAATTCCTTTCGTCATTCCTTTGTAAAACATCTGAAAATATGGTATACTACATATCAGTATCCATCAAGTATGATATTTTACCATAAAAAATAAATTTAATCTACTGTCTGGGAGGTAAAAATGGGGGATAAATATTTAAAGCAGAGAAAAGAAATCGCAGAAAAATACAAGTGGGACATTGAAGCCATGTATCCGGATGAATCCCAGTGGGAAAAGGATCTGGAGGACTGCCTGCAGCAGACTGCGCGTTTTTCCGCATATCAGGGGCATCTGACAGAATCTGCGAAAACACTGGCAGAGGCGCTTCACCTGCATGATGCTATCTGGATGAAGCTGGAACATGCCTTTGTTTATGCGCACATGCGAAAAGATGAAGATAACCGGGAAGCAAAATACCAGGCCATGGATGATAAATGCAATACTGTAATTGCAAAAATCAGCGCATCCATGTCATTCTTCACTCCGGAACTTCTGGAGGCGCCGGAAGAACGGATTTTGTCGTATATTGAAGAGGAACCGGCCCTGAAAACCTATGAATTCATGCTGAAAGACGCTCTTCGGGAAAAGGCGCATATTCTGACTGCAGCTGAAGAAAACATTCTGGCACAGTTAAGCGAAGTGACCGGAGCCACCGGAGAGGTGTACACCATGCTCAATGATGCCGATATGACCTTTGGCACAGTAACCGACGAGGACGGAGATACCGTTCCTCTGACTCACGGCAACTACATTTCCTTTATGCAGAGTCATGACCGCAAGATACGGGAAGCGGCCTATACAAACATGTACGAAGCCTATAAAGCGCTGATTAACACGCTGTCTGCCAATTACAACTACAATGTGAAAACCAGTGTGGTATCCGCCCGCATCCGAAAATACGATTCGGCACGGCAGGCCGCCCTTTCTGGAGGCAACATTTCCGAAGAAGTTTACGATAATCTTATTTCTGTCGTTCACGAGTATCTTCCGGTCCTCCACCGCTATATCGCACTTCGAAAGAAGGTTCTCGGAGTGGATGAGCTGAAGATGTATGATGTTTATGTACCGATGGTGCAGATTCCAAAGAAAGAGATCCCATACGAGGAGGCTGTTGAGATTATGAAAAAAGCCCTGGCTCCTCTGGGTGAAGAATACGTAAATCAGTTGCAGAAAGGCGTAGATGAGCGCTGGCTGGATGTCTTCGAAAACCAGGGAAAGACGTCCGGTGCCTACAGCTTCGGTTCGTATGACAGCAAACCGTATGTTCTGCTGAACTACAGCAGCAGTCTGCAGGATGTCTTCACCATCGTGCATGAAATGGGCCATTCCATGCACTCCTGGTATACCAGGGCCAATCAGCCGTTCGTTTACGGGGATCATTCGATCTTTACGGCGGAAGTAGCTTCCACTGTCAATGAATCCCTGCTGATGCAGTACCTGCTGGAGAAGGAGACCGATCCGGAAATGAAAAAATATCTGATCAATTACTATATTGAGGAATTCCGCACCACCCTTTTCCGGCAGACCATGTTTGCAGAATTTGAACACATGACCCACAGGGAGGTGGAAAACGGAGGTGTCCTGACGGCACAATGGCTTAACAGCACTTATGATGCACTGAATACCCGCTATTTTGGTCCTGCCCTTTCTCCGGACAGCTACATCCAGTACGAATGGGCCCGGATTCCGCATTTCTACAGAGATTTCTATGTGTATCAGTATGCAACCGGCTATTCGGCGGCTACGGCCATTTCCCGCAAAATCCTGACAGAAGGTTCTACGGCCCGCGATGCGTATATTGCATTTCTGAAATCGGGTTCTTCTGATTATCCGGTAGAACTGCTGAAGATCGCCGGAGTGGATATGGCTTCACCGGAACCGATCCGTCTGGCCATGGAAACATTCCGTGAGCTGGTGGATCAGCTGGAATCACTGCTGCAGTAATGCACAATACCGAGAGCGAATGGAGAGATTATGAGCAGAAAAGTATTCATTTATGCTAATACAACGGAAGCATCCGCGAGGATTGAAAAGAATCTGCGCACAAAACTGATCAAATCCGGCCTTCAGGTCCATGAGGAATTTAATAAGGATACCGAACTCATCCTGTGCATCGGCGGAGACGGCACCCTGCTGAATCTCATGCAGGACCTGGAGTTTCCGGAAACACCGGTTGTCGGGATCAATACCGGACATCTTGGTTTCTTTCAGGAAATTCCTCCGGAGAAAATTGATGATATGATCTATCAGTACAATCAGGGGAATTACACGCTCCAGTCATTCAGTACCGTAAAGGACTGTGTGACCACAGCGGATGGTGTTTTTCGCCATACAGCACTGAATGAGATTGCCGTGAAAGGTCTTCCAAATTATCCGGTACATCTGAATATCTCCATTAATGCTTCCTTTATCGAACGATTCAGCGGAGACGGGCTTTGCGTCGCCACGCCTGCAGGGAGCACCGCATACAACTATTCTCTGGGAGGCAGTATCGTGGATCCGCGTCTGCATCTTCTGCAGGTGACTCCGATCGCCCCGATGAACAGCATTGCTTACCGGTCTTTTCTGACGAGCCTGCTGCTTCCAGGCAGTGATACCCTGTCCATTCAGCCATGCAATGACGCAGACAGTCAGCTGACACTGGTCTACGACGGCCGGGTGGCGGAATATAAGCAGGTAAAAGAAATCCAGATCACCCTTTCCCGAAAAAAGGTCAACATGATCCGTTTCAGCCACCTGAGTTTCTGGGATAAGGCGAAAAGCAAATTTTTATAATACACACCAATAAGGAAAAATAAGACACAATGACTGAATTCAGACATACTGTAACTGCAGAAGAAGCCGGACGCCCGGTTAAGGATCTGATCCGGCAGCATTTCACCTTTTCCTCTCGTCTGCTGACCAAATTGAAATATCAGAATCTCGTCTTTCTCAATGGTCAGCCCATGCCAGGATGGGTTCCTGCTGCGCCGGGAGATGAGATCCTGGTAAAAATGCCGACAGAGACGAGCGATTTTGAACCAGAAGATATCCCGATCGACGTGGTGTTTGAAGACCGGGATATTCTGGTCCTGAACAAACAGCCGTGGGTCGCGGTTCATCCCACCAAGGGCAAACCGAATCACACCATCGCCAACGGACTGATGAAAAAAATGCAGGAGGATTCCGCATCGGGAACTGGAGAACCTTATAAAATCCGGTTTGTCAACCGGCTGGATATGAACACATCCGGTCTGATGATCGTGGCGAAAAGCGGATTCGCCCAGGAAGAGATCATAAGACAGATGCGAAAAAATCAGGTGATAAAAAAATATATTGCCGTGGTTACCGGTGAAATTCCTGAAGAGGAAGGCACGATTGACCTGCCTCTTGGCCGTCCTTTCCCTGACGAGGTAGAGCGCTGGGTTCTGCCGGTGGAGAAAGGCGGCCAGCCGTCTGTAACACACTTCCGGGTTCTGGAACGGTTTCACGGATACACCCTTGTAGAACTACAGCTGGAGACCGGGCGGACTCATCAGATCCGGATCCATCTGTCGTATATCGGATACCCCATTGTAGGAGATCATCTGTACTGTCACGGAGACCCTTTCGAATATCGCCGTCTGCACAATATCCCAGGCTACGTCCATGAGGAACGAGTCTCCCCGTATATTGACAGGCAGGCGCTGCATGCACGCTTCCTTTCCTTCTATCATCCTGTAACGAAAGATCGTTTACAGTTTGAAGCGCCTCTTCCGGAAGATATAAAAAACCTGATCCGCACGCTGAAGCAGCTGTAGCTGCCTGGCGGATCAGGGAACCGTTCTTACCTGTGGGTGTCAATATACTCCTGCACACGCTCACCGTCAGTTGGCAGTTCGACGTAGTTCAGTCCTCGCTTCTGATACCCGTCGGCACCATTTCCAGCTATAACCATAACCCAGTTATCGTCAACCATTTCACAGGCGGCGCGAATTGCCTCACCCCGGTCCTCGATGACAGTCACCGGCTTGTTTTTGTCAATATACTGCATGATCTGATCGCAGATATCTTTTACAGACTCTGTACCCGGATCCTGTTCTGTCAGCACGATGCGGTCAGCATACAGATTCGCCAGTTCTCCCAGGTCCTTTCTTCTGTTATAGGCCTTGTTTCCGTGGCATCCAAAGACCAGCAGGATCTTTCTGTCCGGATACAGTTTTTTCACATTCTCGAACAGTGTCTGATAGCTCAGTTTATTATGGGCATAATCCACAATCACATCCACGTGCTTGTTTGTCATCTGATAGAGTTCCATACGTCCCGCCACTTTTACGTGAGACAGTCCGGACCTGATGTTTTCAAACGGGACCCCTAATGCACGGGTCATGGCGATGGCTGCCAGTGCATTGCTGGCATTATAATATCCGCCAATGCTGACCGCAATATGCTCTGTTCCGCCTTCCCAGTCCACATCAAATTCCAGACGGCTCGGCGTAGAAGTGACATTATAGCCATAATAATCCGCGCCTTTGACTCTTCCGAAGGTAATGACCTTGCCACACTGTTTCTCTGCCTCATAGATCACCCGGTTGAGATATTTATCATCCAGCTCCATATTTACACAGGCAATCTGACTCTGGGAAAAAATCTTCAGCTTAGACTGAAAATAATCTTCGATATCAGGGTGTTCCCTGTCAGAAATATGGTCTTCGGAAATATTCAGAAATGCGCACACTTTGTAATCCAGCGCTGCTGTTCTGTCATACTTCAGTGCCTGTGAAGAAGTTTCCATGACCAGATAGCGGCAGCCGTTTTTTACGCAGGAAGCCAGATGGCGGTGCAGTTCTACGGTTTCCGGTGTCGTCATCTTTTTCGCTTTCACCTTCCGCTGACCGTCATAAGTGTAAATTCCAGACAGGAAACCGATCTCCTTTTCTCCGATGTTGCGGCAGTAATCATCCAGAATCGCCTTGACAAAAGTTGCTGTCGTTGATTTTCCCTTCGTTCCCGTAATTCCCATCAAAATCAGTTGCTCATTCCAGATCTGGTCGAAATAAAAGCTGCTGACTTCTGACATTGCTTTTCGAAGATTGGATGTTACCAGACACGGAATGCCCACATCAGGCCATTCTTTCTCTGATAAACAGCAGACAGCACCTTCCTTTACAGCATCCTCCAGATATTTTTTCTGGAAATTCGCCCCCTTGCATATGAAGAGTGTTCCCGGCTTCACATCAAGAGAGTTATAGGAAATATAGGATATCGGCTGCAGCAGCCAGTCTGCTTCATCTTCTCCCTGCTGCTGCAGATCCGGTATGTAGTGATCCAGCAGTCCCTTTCCAGACAGCAGCCCTATGTATTCCTTTAAGGTCTTTTCTTTCTGTTCATTCATATCTGTCACCTTTTCTTTATAGTCTGCATATGCAGACGCTTCCGGAGACAGAATGCAATCTTCGGAGCGTCCGCATACCATATCTGTTATTGTACCACAAAAAATGCACCGAATACAGTAGCTAGCCAAAAAAACTCGAGATTCCTTTTCTCTGTATCAGAGTGTACGGATCTCCTGCATCACCTGCTCCCGCAATTCGGAGATCTCTGCAAAATGCATATTCGGGATGTACATTTCTTCCACCCGGTCATGTGCTTCTCTGGCTTTTCCAAGACATTTCACTGCCTGACGCAAAAGCATATCATATTCTGTTTTCAATGCAGTAATCAGCGGTTCTTTTCCCTCCAGCAAAACACAGTTCATGTAGTCACTGGTGTCAAGCAGGACGATTTCCGGTCCCGGCTGCGCAATTTCCCATGGTTCAAGATCATGATACTCATTCACCGTTATGAATGCAAGACCCATGGACGGAATCAGCAGATGCTCGATTTTCTCTTCCGGACACATGCTGCAGTAATAGGCTTCTACATCCATTCCACGGTACAGTGCACCCTCTGTCAGGATGTCCATGAAGCTCCGGTTTGAAAAGCCTGCCGGAACGCTGATAAAATAGATACGCTTCAGCTTCCCCCCGTCACATCCTCCTGCACCTTCCGGGAAACCAGACAGCAGACTGTCAAGATAGTGTACGGTGCCGCTTGCTGTAACCGCACTTGCAAAGAATTTCTTAATCCTTCCTGGCCGCAGCGAAATGTCATAATTCTGAAATTCTCTGCCAATAATATCGGCTACGATCCGATAGATTTCACTGCTTTCTGCCGCGCTGTTATAGATTTCTTCAAGGCTCCTGTATACGCTTTTCGCTGCGCATAAATAATTATAGCAAATCCTGTACCATCCTGCACCTTCCTCGCTGAAATCAATGATTTCGGCCTTGCTGGCAGCAATTCCTTCTTCGTTCCAGTATTCTCCGAGATCGATGATTTTATCCACTGCGCCCGGACTGACTGGATCCGTCACATGGGGACTGGTTCCATCAATCAGCGCAATTTTTCTGTTATGCAGGATCACTCCGTCCAGAGAATTCTCATCTGCAGAGCAGTGAAGGAAATCCACATCTTCCCCTTCCTGCAGAAAAGCTTCGCCAATCCCGCGCAGAAATGTGGATTTGCCAGTTCCCGGACCACCTTTAAGACAGAAGATTCTGCGTGCTTCCCGCTGTCCGAGAATAAACCGGTAGTACGAAAAGAACCCCTGCGGCGTATTGTTCCCCGGGAAATAATGTCTCTCAATGGACAATGTTCTACCTCCTTTTCATTCTGATAGTTCATTCTATGCGAGGAAGCTGCATTTTGCGCCGGACTGTAATGCTGACGGAATCCGTTCGAAAATATCGTTAAAGACATTTCCGCCATAATAAAAAAGCCCTGCTGAAAATAAGCAGGGCTTCCGCTATACAAAATATCTATTCTTCCGTGTGCCATCGGGAAGGATCATCAGCACCTTCCTCCATAATGACAAGATTATCGGATGCCAGCTCATAGAAAACCGTCATGGCAACATTTGCATAAGCATCCACGATCAGGGTTGGAACTGCAACCAGAATTGTGACAAATACCGCTGCAAGACTGTCTACCGACATCAGCCCGGAAAAAATTCCTCCTGGCAGAGAAGCCAGCAGATACCATCCGACAAAGGTCAGATGCAGATAGAACAGCTTTCCTTTATTTCCCCTCATCATGTTGCTGCTTTCTTTCAGGCAGGCATTTGCCGAATATTCCGGGTGATCCATCAAGATGTAAAAAGCCTGTGCATAACGAAATGCTGCGATGATACCAGGTACTACAAACAGTAAAGACCAGAGAAAAATTTTCACACCCATAAGAATCATCAGAGCAAAAGCTTTCAAGAAATGACTGAATCCCTCAAACAGCGTTGTCACTTCTGTCTTTTTTTCCCGGAAAAAATCCAGCATATAGCGTGACAGCCCCCATGCAACCGGACCGCTGATCAGCATTTCATAAATTCCGCTTCCATAATTCAGACGCTGCACCATGGATTCTCCGCTGACTGGATCAGTCAGTGGAAGAGTCTGCATCGTATAAAAAAACAGATCCAGGATCATACTTACGCCGGAAGTAATTAAATAATAAAGAAACATAAACAATACAACAGCCTGCCAGTTTCCGGCCAAAGCGGTTCTGGCAACTTCCCGGATCTTGGACGCAGGCTGGTTTACAATGCGGTATTCCATATAAACTCCTCTCTTGCACCAGGGATGGAATCATCAATTGGCGCTATGAAGTATTATACACGGGAACATGCGATTTGGCAAGTTTCTGTTCATATCACCAGACTGTTAATTTTGTAACATCTTACTGTTGCGTACTGTCACATAAAGTGGTACAATTTTCTCATAGCGACCGGATGAATCTATTTCACCGGATCTACAATTCAGAAAGGATGAGCAAGATGTATCAGACAATCAAGTATGAAGTAAAAAATAATATTGGATATGTCACTGTGAATCGGCCGGAAGCACTGAATGCCCTAAACAAGACGGTTCTGGAGGAACTGTTTGATGTGTTTGGCCGTATTGAAGAAAGCGATGAAGTCCGTGCGGTCATCCTGACCGGAGAAGGCCGTTCCTTTGTTGCAGGTGCCGATATTGCTCAGATGAGCACGCTGAATGTGGCAGAAGGCCGCGCTTTCGGTGCCTATGGACAGAAAGTTATGAATTATATGGAGAAAATTGAGAAACCGATTATTGCTGCAGTCAATGGATTTGCGCTGGGCGGAGGATGTGAACTGGCGATGGCATGTGACTTTCGGATCGCATCCACCAAAGCGAAATTCGGTCAGCCGGAAGTAGGTCTTGGGATTACTCCGGGATTCGGAGGAACGCAGCGTCTTTCCAAACTTGTAGGGAAAGGTATGGCAAAATACATGATCCTTACGGCAGAAACGATCAACGCAGAAGAAGCTTTGCGCATCGGTCTGGTAGAAAAAGTGGTCGAACCGGAAGAGCTGATTCCTATCTGCGAATCGATTGCAGAAAAGATTGCATCAAAAGCTCCGATTGCCGTTGGTATGGCGAAAACCTGCATCAATAAGGGGTATCACCTGGATCTGTTCTCGGGCTCTGCACTGGAAGCAGAAGCATTTGGAGGCTGTTTCGGTACAGAAGATCAGAAAGAAGGGATGCGTGCATTTCTGGAAAAGCGTCCTGCGTCTTTCAAGAACAGATAGTGTTCTCGGTTTTGTGAAGAAGCCGGTTTCTCCGATTCGATTCTTATTGGCAGACTTTCCTATATGATTATGAAAAAAAAAGAAGGGATATGGATCCGTCTCCATTCCCTTCTTTTTTTCTCATATTATCATTCCGATTTTCTGATTACAGCAGACCACCGATCTGTACAAACAGAGGAGCGAATACTACAGAAACAATCGTCATCAGCTTGATCAGGATGTTGATGGACGGACCGGAAGTATCCTTGAACGGGTCACCGACAGTATCGCCGATTACAGCTGCAGCATGCGCATCGGATCCCTTGCCGCCATGGTTTCCTTCTTCAATATACTTCTTCGCGTTATCCCAAGCACCGCCGGCATTGGACATCATGATGGCCATCAGAACACCTGCGGACAGTGCACCGCCCAGCAGACCGCCTAACGCTTCTGGTCCCAGGATGATACCGACAGCAAGCGGAGCAACGATTGCCATGATACCAGGCGCAATCATTTCATGCAGAGCAGCTTTCGTGGAGATGTCTACACAATTTGCATAGTCAGGCTTGGAAGTGCCTTCCATAATCCCCTTATCTTCTCTGAACTGTCTTCTGACTTCTTCGATCATCTGATTTGCTGCCTTACCTACAGAGTTCATGGTCATGGCAGAGAACAGGAACGGGAGCATCGCGCCGATGAACAGACCGATAATAACAATCGGATCCAGCAGGCTGATCACATCCAGGTTGGTTACTGCAGCATAGGAAGCAAACAGCGCCAGTGCAGTCAGTGCAGCGGAGCCGATGGCGAATCCCTTACCGATCGCTGCAGTGGTATTGCCTACAGCATCCAGCTTATCGGTGATTTCTCTTACTTCGTGCGGCAGTTCAGACATTTCTGCAATACCGCCGGCGTTATCAGATACCGGACCATATGCGTCAACAGCAACCGTCATACCGGTGGTGGACAGCATACCTACCGCAGCCAGTGCGATACCATACAGGCCTGCGAAAGAGTAAGCCGCATATACACCGACACAGATCAGCAGAATCGGCCACAGTGTGGACATCATGCCTACGCCCAGACCGCTGATGATCGTCGTCGCAGCACCGGTCTCAGACTGTTCCGCAATTTTCTTAACAGACTTGTAGTCACCGGAAGTGTATACTTCCGTGATCTTTCCGATTGCGATACCGACCAGAAGACCCGCTATAATTGCGATCGCATAGGTGTAATCGCCAAGCATCGTCTTGGAAAGAATGACAGTTGCAATAACAACAATAATACCGCTGATATAAGTACCCATGTTCAGAGCAGAAGCCGGATTTCCGCCTTCCTTACCTCTTACCATCATGATACCGATGACGGATGCGATGATACCAACTGCAGAAATCAGCAGAGGGAAAATCGCAGCAGTCGTCTGATCGAAGGTTGCGGTTTCAGCAGCAGTCTGTACAGCTACAGCTGCCAGAGTGATAGCGGAAATAATGGAACCTACATAAGATTCGAACAGGTCGGAACCCATGCCGGCTACGTCACCAACGTTATCGCCTACGTTATCTGCGATAACAGCAGGGTTTCTCGGGTCATCTTCCGGAATACCGGCTTCTACCTTACCTACCAGGTCAGCACCTACGTCAGCAGCCTTGGTATAGATACCGCCGCCGACACGGCCGAACAGAGCCATG
>JALEHL010000093.1 GCA_022770665.1 Bacillota bacterium | reverse complement strand
CGGAGCCGATACAGCGGGAAAGGCGTACGCCAAATCCACTGACAACGGCCGCAAACATGGAATTGATGATGGACACACATCCGGAACATGCACCGGTCACTGCCACCGCGTTCTGACTCAGATATCTGCTGATGACTGCCGTATTCACCATGGCATAGATACATTGGAATCCTGCGGAAAGGAAGAAGGGAAACAGAAACCATCGCAGTTCCTGGTTTCCGATTCTCTGTGTGAAATCAAGCTGTCGGAATCGTTTCATTTGACATTCTCCGTATGGTTCATAATCAATGGTCTGTGTACAAACTGGATTACAGGATAATTTAAACATAAAAGCAACATCAGAGCAAGCAAGTAAATTTTAACATTTAATTGTTAACTTTCACTTGCTTGACGGTAGGAAAACGGAATGCTAAAACAAAAATGTATAAGACTATCAAAAATATCTTCTAGGCAAGGAGGCACTGAATGTTAATTGTAATTATCTTAGTCATTGTTGGCGTTCTCGTTTTTTTTGAAAATGAAGAAGGACAGAGCGGCTGACACCCGTTTTCTGCAGGAAGAGACGGCGTGGGAACAACAAGTGGCGGCGCGGAAAAAAGATGGGGAACCGAAGGTATGCACGAAAATGCCGTCTCTTGAAGGAAAAGGCAAAACCGTTATCGGGCCGGATGGAAAAAACTATCCGAAAACAGTTTTGGAGAAAAATTATTATGGCGTCATCCGGGATTTTTTCCGAGAGGATGCAGAGGATTACGCACATGCAAAATACGAATGCAGTCCGCTGTTCTGTATGGCTGCAATGGAATATTATATCCTGGAATATTTTTATGGAAGTTTCGACTGGGGGAAACCTGAAACACTGACCAGAGAATATGTGGAAAAAGGCATTTCCTGTATTTATGAGGTGGCAGAAAATTATGCATATCCGGCCATGCAGGATAACGATATGATTCAGGCACAGCATTATTCTGTACGGAGAACGGCAGATAAAACGCGTGCCATGGCGGGCAATGGTTACTATAAAAATGTATACGAGATCCCTGTCAATATGGATAAAGCGTTGAATTTCTACAGAATGCCGGAGAAACTGCGTGAGAAATATCCGGATTATGTGGGGCAGGCAGGCAAGGACTGTGTCATTACCATGGTAAAATGTTGGCTCCAAACGGCGCATATTTATTCTGCCCGGCAGGAGGCAGAGAAGGCAAAAAAGCTTTACAGTCAGGTATATCAGATGGCAGTCCGCTTTTCTCTTGATGATATGATTATGGAGCTGATCCATGCTTTAACATCAGGGTATCCCAGAAATCCGGCAGACTATCAGGATCATGCATATAACATTTTAGCAGATTGGGCCTGCAACAGCGACCTGGGACTTGCTATGTATGAAGAATATGTACTTCATATAAATGGGCTGGACAAGACCCGAATGGCAAAGAGTCCTGAAGAGGCCGTCAAGCTGTATCGGGAACAGGCAGAAAGCAATCCCTATGCTGCTTATCTGCTTGGTCAGGCAACGCTATTCGGCTACGGAACCGAAAAGAATGAGGCGTATGGACACAAGATGATAGAGATTGCGGCAGAAAATGGCTGTATCTCTGCTCTGTTTGCATTGATTCAGCTTTCTGCGGAAAGCAGAGAAGAATCAAAGAAATGGCAGTCCGATTTCGAGAAGACGGTTGCCGTTGTTGTGGCAGTAAGCAGTTCTGTGCGAGACGTACTAAAGCAGAGTGGAAAGGATGTAACGAAACAGCGTTTTGCGGAGATAGAACGCAGTCTTGCGGAAGCGGAACGAAAACAGCAGACGGAAGCAGCAGTGGATACACAGGAAACAAAGGAGGGCTTCACTTTCCCTGTCGCTTTCTGCGACGAAAATATGAATCGCTGGGAACGGGGAGATGTTTTGTTGGGCGTTGTCCTGTATCAGTGTATGAGTACGGGAGAAATCAGAAATCTGGATCAGCGAGATATCCGGCGGCTTGAAAGAACCACGGGAATGCAGATTGAGTATTGAGAAAGGAGATTTCCACATGAAAAAGACAAAAAGTATTCTAAGTATACTGCTCAGCGTTCTGCTGATTCTGACAGTGTTGCCGATGGCATCTGCACCTGCATTTGCCGTTGAAACGACAAATAGTCAGGATGGCAACTGGGGGATTTATGCGGATTATAACAAAAATACATGTACAATTTACGGGTATTACGGCAGCGAAGCCAACCTGAAGATACCTTCTAAAATCGATGGACTGAAAGTGACCAAAATCCAGCTGTCCACAGGCGGCAGTCCTTGGACAAACAATTACACAAACCGCAATTCGATTGTAACAATCGAAGTACCGGATACCATAACAGAGCTTGGATATGCATCCTTTGCGAATCTGCCGAATCTGAAATCCGTGAGCATTCCATCTTCTGTGAAAACTTTTGGAGCCAGCCTTTTCGCCTGGTCCACATCTCTGGAGGAGTTTACGATTCCCAAAAATATGAAGGAAATTCCAAACGGAATGTTTAGCAGCTGTACTTCACTAAAGAATGTGACCATCCACAGCGGAGTCACGGCCTTAGGCGAAGGCGCTTTCGCCGGATGTACATCCCTGAAGACGATCAAGCTTCCGTCTAAGCTGAAAACAATCGGGGAAAGGTGTTTTGGCACCTCCAGTGCAGACTGGTGCGGACTGGAAAGTATCTCTATTCCGAATTCTGTGACCTCCATAGGATGTTATGCCTTTAATCTCTGCAAAAATCTGACCAAGGTGAAGATGTCCACAAGGATAGAAGAAATCGGAAGTAATGCTTTTAGTGAATGTGAAAATCTGAAATCCATCACGATCCCATCCAGCTGCAAGAAAATAGAATACGGGGTCTTCGATGACTGTGACAGCCTGACTACCGTGGTCTTCAGAAGCGATCTGAAACTGCCGTCTTACAGCTCACCGCTTCATGCCTCTTCTCTTTTAACCGTATATTCTGCTTCCTCCGAAAAGGCTGTCAGAGAATACTGTTCTGAAAAAGGAATACGCTGGAAATCACTGAATCCGCCGAAACTGACCAGCAAAAAACGGACAGCGACGACGGCCACCCTGAAGTGGAGTTCTGTTTCCGGCGCTGTGGGCTACAAAGTATACATGAAGACCGGAACCGGTTCCTACAAGCTGATGAAAACTACTACCGACCTCAGCTATAAAGCCACCGGCCTGAAAAAAGGCGTTACCTACCGGTTCTATGTGACCACCCTGAAAGAAGACGACCTGGGTCAGAATATTGAAAGCAAGGGCTCATCCGTATATAAAACATATCTGAAAAAATAATTGCGGATGGCATAACAAAATGTGCCATGTACGTAACGGAGGGCGAGTATCATGAAGAAAAGCAAATTAGAAAGGAAAACATTGATGAAAAAGATGAAAAAAACACTTTGTCTCCTGCTCATGTTCATGGTTGCCGCAATGGCATTTCCAACGGTGAGCTTTGGTGCAAACGAAATCGTAAGCCAGGACGGAAACTGGCGTTACATCCCGGACTATAACAAGGATACATGCACCGTCATCGGCTACTACGGTTCTGATGCGGATGTGTCCATTCCATCCGTTGTGGATGATCTGAAGGTGACCAGACTGGATTTTCAATTTCAGGTGGCTGCGCCGCATAACCGGTGGATGAACCCGGAACCTGTCGTCAGCATTACAATCCCGAGCACAGTAACTTCATTGGGAAATTTCTGCTTTGCCGAATTGCCGAATCTGAAGAAAATTACAATCCCTTCTTCTGTAAAAGAATTTGGAAAAGGTCTTTTCGACTGGTGCACTTCTTTGGAGGAATTCACAATACCGGCAAATATGAAGGAAATTCCTTCGGAGACGTTTGAAAACTGCACTTCTCTGTCGAAGGTAACCATCCATTCCAAGGTGACCAGTATCGGATATTCAGCATTCGCTGGTTGTACTTCCCTAAAGCAGATCAAGCTGCCTTCAGGCCTTAAGAGCATCGGAGGACAATGCTTCTTCGGCAGCGGTCTGGAAAGTCTTTCAATACCGAATACCGTATCCGACCTGGGTGGAGGTATCTGTGACTATTGCACAAATCTGACTTCTGTCAAGTTTACGACCAATGCGAATGTCAAGGAATTGCCGTATAACAGTTTTTACCGCTGCTCGAATCTTAAGACGATCACCATCCCGTCCAATATCAAGTCCATGTACTCTGGTTTTAGTGAATGTCCGAATCTGACAACGGTAATTGTCCGCAATGATAACCTTGATAT
This sequence comes from Bacillota bacterium, assembly GCA_022770665.1. Lineage (GTDB taxonomy): Bacteria > Bacillota > Clostridia > Peptostreptococcales > Anaerovoracaceae > RGIG7179. Next base: position 5,160 of record JALEHL010000093.1, on the reverse strand, counting down.
CATCGGCGGTCTTGAGCAGACTGCAGTACTTACAGCATACTCTTCCTCAAAGGCAACCAAACTGAGAGAATACTGCTCGAAAAAAGGCATCCGCTGGAAACCACTGGATCCGCCGACATGGATTAGCAAGAAGCGGACAGATACAACAGCATCCCTGAAGTGGAAGTCCGTTACAGATGCTGTGGGCTATAAAGTCTATAAAAAGACCGGTTCCGGCTCCTATAAGCTGCTGAAGACCGTTACCGGCACAAGCTATAAGGCAACGGGTCTGAAGAAAGGCACCACTTACAGATTCTATGTAACAACGCTGAAAGAGGATGCTCTGGGCAATCTGATCGAAAGCAAGGGCTCATCCGTATATAAAGCATATCTGAAAAAAAGCTGAGAGTGAAAGGAATCATACAGGAATGTTACGCGGATTATTTGGACGAAAAGCACCCTCAAAAGAGACGGTATCGGATGACACGGAAAAGAATCATCCGCCAGTCAAGTCGATCAGTGAAATGAAGGACCTGGAAGAAATACAGCGATATTATGATATGGTTTGCAAGATCGAAGATCCGGCAATCCGTGCCGGTGAACTTCAACCGTTTGCCGAAGCCGGGTTCCATCAGGCTATGCTCAAGCTGGCACTGGCAAATGAAGCGTGCGGAAAAACGGAGGAAGTTTTCACATGGCTGAAAAAAGCCGCAGAAGCGGGAAATTATACTGCGTATTATGAATGGGGAATCCGAACACTGCAGGGGGCCGCAGAATTGGCAAAGCAGCAGGGATATACGGATGAGAGACTTTTAAGAGCCGGTTTAAGCCAGCTGTGCGATGCGGCAGGCGGCGGCGTGCAAAAGGCAGTACAGGCGTTGACTGCGTATAACCATACGGAACGGGAAGAGGCGGCGCAGGTGATTCAGCCTGTTCTGGATGAAAATCTGAAAGAATGGGCGCAAATTCTGGATGAGAATGATACTCTGGCGCATGCGCAGTATACCAAAGGACTCTGGTATTTTTACGGGGTAGGATACGCCCAGGACCTGGACAAAGCCAGAGAGTGGCTGCAGAAAGCTGCGGCCCAGGGACATCAGGATGCCGAAGATCTTCTGGAAAATCCGCTGCTGGCAGAATTTTAAGATAGGAAGGTGAAAATGATGGGATTTTTTGATAAGAGAAGTGCACAGGAAAAAGAATTTGACAAGGCGCTGAAAGCAGCACTGGCAAAACCAAATGAAAAGACGTTCGGAAGTCTGGAAGCAGCCTGCCGGAATTATGCGCCGGGATGGCAGGGATGGCTTCTTATGGGATTATGCTATGACTGCGGCGCAGGCGTGACCAGGGACGCTGCAAAGGCAGCAGAATATCATGCGCAAGCGAAGCAGTGTGGGGATAACTGGGCGTTAGGCTTTTATGCATACTACGAGCGATCCGCCGGAAATATTTACATGGAGGATCTGACCGAACGTGCGCTGGCCTGCAGACGGATGGGAACGGCCGCGATGTATTTCGTCGATACCAGTGAGCAGCATCTTTCCAAGGGTGTTTCGGACAGCGATATCGAATTTTTCCGTTCGATCTACAGTAAAGTAGATACCGGCGGCTTACTGCGATCCAGCGATGAGCAGCTTCAGGTGTCCGTACACGAAAGCCCGTTTACCAGTTGGCTTGCCGCAACAGCTGCTTTCAAAAACGGAAAGGGCAATGCACAGGATGTGCAGATGTTCTCGAAAGAATTTTTTAAACAGGTCAAGGCCGTACAGAAAAGAAATTCGGATACCATTTCTTCGGCATATGCAGACTCCTGGCTCTATGTGGCAGGTGCAGCACTTTTGTTTGCCGGCAGCTACGGTGGCTTTGTCTATGATTTTTCCGATGATGACCAAAGAAACCGGATCCGAAAAGGCTTTCATATGATGTGGCAGGCTGCGGATCGCGGAAACGTGGCTGCGATGTACCTTTTGGCCGATATGGCGGATGATAAGGACTATCTGTCGTTAATCATTGACAGTTCCACCCATAGCGACAATCTGATTACGCTGGCATCCCTGCTTTCTATTGCCGAGGAAAAGGGGCATGCAGGAGCAAAGGCGAAGTTAGAAGAATTGATGAAACTGATGGCAAAACTGTAAGCAAAACTGTAAGAACGATATGTTTGGAAGAAAAGTATCAATACGGAACGGCTTTTATATGGAAATGGACGATATTTCGACAGAGCGGAAGGGTGACCGGCTGTGTCTTTGCCAGAACGCGGAGGAAATGCATGTGAGTGAGTTTCTGCAGCTTCTGCGTGACAAGGATTCCTTCTTGCCGGTCTACCTTGACCGGAATACGCTGGCGGGAAATCCTGTCAGCCGTCTGCAAAGCCGTATCATTTTTCAGGGAAAGCAGGAAAAGATACCGAACCAGCTGAAAAAACCTGTGCGCCCGGACATACAGGGCCCGGGAACGTTCGAGAGGGAGCAGATGGAGCGGGATATCCGTGCCATTAAAGATACGCTGGAACGTGAACTTCGTGATATTGACCGGCAGCAGGATTTTATGGAACGGTTTGCAAATGGTGGTTTTTTCACAGATGAAGAACAGATGTATATGGGAAGGATGGATGGAAATGCCTATGTGGATTCCAGAAACTTTCGGGAATATCTGAAGCAGGAGAAAATCGAAAAGGCGAATCGCGCCATTTCCCAGAGGCGCTATGCCGTTGAGCAGCAGGAGAAGCGCGCCAGAGAGGCACAGGAACGTTATGAAACGCTTGTCGCTGCTTATGAAAGGCAGGAGCGCCGCCAGAATCAGATTACGCTTATGCGCTGCGGGATGGCAGTCTATCAAAAGAACAAGCTGGTCAGTCTTTTGGTGCTGCGAGAGAAGCATCCGGTTTGGCATCTCTATGGACCTGACGGGATCAGCCTGACTGATCTGTCGGGAACAATTTACGAAGTAGAAGTTCTGGGAGAGAAAAAACCAGATGAAAAGCCGCTTCTGGAATACATGGAGAAGGCGTATGGTGAACTGCTCCCTTCCGATTTTGACTTTCGAAACGTGCGAGAGAAATTATGATATCGTAATTGGCGCATTAAGCATAACAAAATGCGCCATGTACGCAACGGAGGACGAGTATCATGAAGAAAAAAAGAATAAGTGTCTGGATGGCTATGACGTCTTTCGTTCTTGTACTGATTCTCAGTCTGACAGCCTGTGGAGGGAATAACAGCGAAACGGCATCAGACGTAAAAAGCGAAAGTAGTGAAACACAGGAACAGACAGACGCTCTCACCTTGGCAGATGGGGAGGCAAAGCTGATCTACGCGAAGGACAGTTACGCGGTCGCGGCGTTTCATGGGCCAGACGGCGATATTGCCGCAAGTTTTTGTGATGCGGATGGCAATATAGTTGGTGGTATGGTCGGATACGGCCACCCAAGTGCTGGATGGACATTGGTTATCTCAAAGGAATTTCCCGATGGCTACGATTACAGTGGAATTGGGGTAAGCGTTACAGATTATGATGCAGAGAAGAACGCAGACGGCACCTATCCAACGCAGGATTATCGCAACATGGAGCAGATGACGGAAGAAGAAATGAAAGCCATCGGCCTGGACTTTCTTGACGGACATTGCTGCATTGTCGGAGGCGGAAAGACAACCTGTAATGGCAATTCGTTTGGCTTGACGTTCGGGATCAACTGGATGGATGATTACTATTTTACATCATTCAGAGAAATAGATGGCTTTGCTGACCGTTTTTCCTATTTTGCAGGGGACGGAACGCCGCTTGACGAATATTTTGAAGGATATTCCACGCTGGAGATCACCACGATGATCAATATGTTTGACGTGATGTTGCTGCAAGACGGTGATACAGGAGACAAAGAGAAGAATGAAAAGATGTGCGATGCGCTGCGGACATGCGAGCCATATCTGATTTATACCGGCCTTGACGGCACAGAGCAGCGATTTGGCTTGCTTACGGAACAGTAAATATTTAGGGTTTGCAGTACAGCAGTACAGCCAGAGAAAATCCAGTCAGTTCCTCACGCCGACCGAAGCCTGCCATGGCCTGACGAAATACCCAATGAATGCAGTAAAAAAGAAAAAGCGGAATACAGTGAAAAGCCCCTTGTATGTCAGCGATTACTCTGGCTTGCAAGGGGCTTGAATTTTAAATAGGATGTGTCCGCAATTTGGCCCCTATGAAAACAGGGAAACACCCCGATACAAAAATATTGAATTTGTTTGCAGCAGGCGTATAATAAGAAGTGAAATCAACTGGATTTGCAGTAATGCAGACATAGAAAAGAGGAAACATTATGAAAAAGAAAATAGTATCTACGATTCTCCTTATGCTGCTGCTTCTGCTGACAGCCTGCGGCGGCGAGACCGACACAGCGGCACAGGATTCGGCAGAACCCGAGGAAATAGAAAGTGAAGAAAGCTCCGGTAATGCAGCATCCCCGGATGCCTCCGGTACAGAACAGTCAGATCTGATTACACTGGAAACAGCCAAAGATGGCGACGGGAATGATATTGCGGTCATTATATTCGCACTGACCAATCATGATACCGATGATATGACGTATATGACCAACTGCTCAGAAACGGTCACGCAGGACGGGCAGCGTCTGGAAATGGTTCCCGTGGATTGCGAACTGCCGGAAGAGTTTACGGTAGTGAACGGGGAAGAGGTAGAATATAATTATTCCAAAGTGCTGAAACCGGGAGAAAGCACAGACATCTATCTGTACTTCAGACTGAAGGACACACAGACGCCTGTGACGGTTGCGATCGATATTCCGTTTACAGAAGAACATTTCGAGAGGACTTTTTCGATTTCATGATTTTTAAGAGTATCTGTCCGGTGAAATCCAGGGCAAGCGGTACCATCCGCCGCACATCCAATAAGGCTGCAGACGCCGCATAAGGCTGACGCAGCCCTGTTTTTTTGAAAAAACCCTTGATTTTTCCCTGTTAAAAGAGTATCATTTATCAGATATTTATTTTTCAATGTTTTGCAGGAAAGGAATCAGAACATCATGAAGCATATCGTTGTCGGGATCACCGGCGGCATTGCCGCCTTCAAAACCTGCCAGATGGTCAGCGATCTGACGAAAAAATACGAAGTGCAGGTCATCATGACCCCTCACGCGACGAATTTTATACACCCGCTCACCTTCGA
>JALEHL010000090.1 GCA_022770665.1 Bacillota bacterium | reverse complement strand
CAGTGCAACCAGGCTTCGGATAGTTTCCGTAATCTCCTCCCAGGATAAAGATCCTTCTGCATAGGCCTCCTGAATATCGGGATCCCCCTGCAGAAACAGCTCTCCATTTTCCTTTTCCACAAATACGAAATCCGCCATACGGGCTGCGATGGACATCCCGCCGCCGCACCGTCCGATGACGGCCATGAGCTGCGGGATCTGTCCGCTGGCTTCTGCCTGCACCCGGTACAGCTTCGAAAAGGTTTCCAGTCCGTCGATTCCTTCTTCGATCCGGATACCGCGGCAGTCCAGCAGGCCGATCACCGGTGCCTTCGCCCGCATGGCCTGTCTGTACAGACGGATGATTTTTTCTCCGTGCATCTCGCCGAAGGTGCCTCCCATGACGCTGCTGTCCTGTGCGAAAAGGTAAACCAGCTTACCGCCCACAGTGCCATATCCTGTTACCACACCGTCTGAGGGCTGTGCACCGGATGCACTGCACAGATCCGTACTTCTGGCACAGACCTGTCCGCCCAGCTCCATGAAGCTGCCGGCATCGAGAAGCTGCATGATTTTTTCCATACTCTGTTCCTCCATGATCTCATCTATTCCTTGTATTTACTCTTTTTTCTCAAATTCTCCTGGCTTTATTCTACCCGAAAACCTATTGGGTTTTCAATGGTTTTCTCCAACACCTTATTATATAAAAAAAATGGCTGTCAAAGTTAATAATATAAAAGGCAGGGTGCAAGCTTCAGATCTCTTTCAGATCTCTTTCAGATTTCTTTCAATTCTCTAATCTCTATTACAAAAGCACAGCATCCGGATGACAAAATGCCATCCGGATGCTGTGCTGGGTAATTAAGATATAATACAAACTATAGATAGTACTTTTCTCTTTTTCAAAGCTTATACATTCGCTGCAGATCCGGTTTCCAGCTCTGCACTGAAATCATAATCCGCATACTTCTTCACAGTCATCTTGTTCTGAACAATTACAGCTGTGATTGCAATTGCAATACCTGCAACCAGAGCGATGACCAGGCTGTTGGTCAAACCTTCAATCAGATAGGCAATAAAAGTTGCACAACCAGCAGTCAAGGAATAAGGCAGCTGAGATGTAACGTGTGCAATATGATCTGATCCGGAAGCCATGGATGCCTTGATCGTCGTATCAGAAATCGGGGAACAATGGTCACCGAAGAGCCCGCCAGCAATTGCTGCAGCAGCACCGACGGCAACGCCCAGACCATATTCATAACAGATAGGCACTGCAATCGGCATCAGCAGTGCGGAAGTACCCCAGGAACTGCCTGTTGCGAAAGACATTACAGCACCTGCCAGGAAGATAACTGCCGGAATCAGTGCCGGAGGGAAGCCAGTTCCTTCTACGATTAATGCAACCAGTTCTTTCAGCTGCAGTGCAGAAGATATGCTGGACAGACCCCAAGCCAGTGCCAGAATAAGAACTACGCTCATTGCGATGCAGCAACCATCCAGCCACTTCTGGAAACCTTCGACGATGGTGAACATCTTTTCACATTTTCCAACTACGATGCAAGACAGCCCTGCTGCGACCAGACCGCAGGCAATGGCAAGCGTCAGGGAGCAGTTGCGGAAAGAACCTATCAGGCCGTTCTCCACGATATTTCCCTCCCAGAATACACAGCCGAATAATACGACCAACATGGTTCCCATAGGGATCAGGAAGTTTCTTACCGGATATTCTCTGCTGGCATCTGCAAAATCTTCTGGATTGTCAGGAACAACTGGTACATCCCCTGGCATTTCCAACTGTCCGGTAATGTCCGCACGTCTCTCTGCCAGCCATAACTTGCCAATATCCTTTCCAGTGATACATACGAAATATACAACTATAATTGCAATGATGGAATAGAAGTTTCGAATCCAGTACTGACCATAAACATTCCAGCCATCTCCGGGCAGACCCAGCAGTGCCAGTTCTGCTGCTATCAGACCTACATAGTAAGGGCCGTAGCTGCAGATTGGTGACAGGGCAGCCATGTTGCAGCCCAGGGAATCACAGATGTATGCAAGCTTAATCTTGGTTACCTTGTATGCTTCCGTAATAGGTCTCATCACAACTCCCAGCAGGAAGCATGGTTCTGTATAGATGAATCCAAAACCTGCAACGGTAGTCAGGGTTTCAGCACCACGTTTTGTCTTTACAGCTCTTTTTATTGCATTTGCCATGGCAGGACCTGCACCTGTCATCTTCAACATCTTGGCCAGACCTTGAATTGCAATAATGATAATAATTGTTCTGATATTCCCTGCACTGGTCAGAGGCGGAATGATATAATCTCTGAACATAACCGGAAATGCCGTCAGCGGGTTTCCTCCGCTGAGAATCACCGCACCAACGTAGATACCGATACACAGGGAAAGGTGAGTCTTTTTCGTCACCAGCGCCAGAATGATAACAATGGCAGCCGGGATAAATGCTAAATAAATACTAGTATCCATTTCGTTTCCTTTCTTTATTTTTTTGGAATAGTCCTCTTCCATCTGAATTCGGAAATTGTTTTTGTAATCTCAAATTACAATCCAGCCTCTTTTAAAACATATCTTGCCGTTTCTTCATTGGTAGCAAACCATGCTCCGTTATCCTTCATATAGCGAATCAACTCTCTGAGTGGCCTGATATTACCGGGGCGTCCAATGAACTGTGGATGAAGAACGAAATTAATCATTCTTCCTTCTTCTGCCAGTGCATCAAATTCATCCTTCCAGACCTGGCACATTTCTCGTCCGCTCTTGAGGCCGACTCGTTGCGGCTCATCTTCCGTATAGAAATCATACGCAGTGTCGTCGAAGATCGAATCCTTCGGAAGCTCCACCAAAGGAATCTGCTTTCCATCGATCTGATGGATAAAAGGGCCGTCACTGTTTCGCCAATTAGAGGAATAAATGTAACCTCGTTCATGCCAGAGACGCAGGCTAAAGTCGTAGATATCGCCTTCCGGAGCACGATGGCCTACCGGAATTACACCGATCAGATCACGGAAAATCTGATCACTTTTATCCATCAAAGCTTTCTCCTCTTCGTAATTATCCTTCGCTTCATGCATCCAGCCATGATAACCGATTTCATGACCCTGATCATGGATTGCAGTTACCACTTCAGGATACCGCTCTGCCATCCAGGCAGGTGTGAAAAAGGTTGCTTTTATGCCCTCTTCCTTCAGCATCTTCAGGATGCGCGGAACACCTTGCAGAGTAGAATACCGTCCTCTCGACTGATTTACTATGTTTTTATCGTTTACATCATTTCGCAACAGCCACAGAAGCTCTCCGTCAATATCGAATGCCATCATGATGGCAATCCGTTTTCCATTTGGCCAAACCATTTCTTTCACCTCCTGCTTCTATTTCCCGAACTGCTTTACATAGTCTGCCACCTGACAGCATGGTGCAATCCAAGCGTCATGTTCCTCCGCATAGGTCAGGAAACGATCAAGCAGAACGGATCTGCTGGCTCTTCCAATCAACTGCGGATGCAGTTTAAGCACCATGATTTTATCCTCTTCCGAGGCAAGTTCATCGAAAATATCTTTCCAGTAGTCGAAAACATATCCGATTGGATAATTGCTTCTGTGCTCTGGCGTGTTGAAAGTGAAGTAGAAGAAGGTGACATCGTCACAGGAGTGATCTACCGGCAGTTCCACTAGCGGTGCTTCCTCTTCACCAGGATAAATCCAGGCGTAATCGCAGTTTTTCATAATCGAAGAGTAGGAATACCCTCTTGTTCGAAGCAGCTGAGGTGTGAATTCATGAGTTACATTCCAGCATCCCCTTGCTCCGATCGGTTTCTTGCCAATCAGCTTCTGAAAAACGGCTTCTGCCTTCTCCATGTTCTGTTCTTCCTCTTCCATCGTCATGTCCAGCCTGTCTTCATGTTCCCATCCATGATAACCGATCTCATGACCCATCTTGTCGATTTTCTGCACCAGTTCCGGGTACTTTTCTGCCACGGTACCCGGGATGAAAAAGGTGGACTTCAGTCCGTGCTTCTCCATAACCCGCAGGCATCGAGCGAGTCCTTCTACAACGCCATATTCACCTCTGGAGCGATCGGCAAATCCTAATGGCCTTCTGCCTTCTCTGGAAAAACGCAGCCACTGTTCATCAAAATCAAATGTCACCATCAGCGCAATTTTCTTTCCTTCCGGCCATCTGATCCCGTTCCCGTTCTTTAATTCCATTACAGGATTCCCTCCTAACAGTTTCAAATACTCGCTTTTACATTCTTACTGTTCGTCACGTTTCAGAAATGCGGTCATGCAGTGAACGGAACCTCTTCCCTTATTCAGTTCGGAAAGATCAAGAACATCCACTTTAATTCCTGCTTTTTCCATCAGTTCTACAGTTCTCGGTGCACCGACACTCATTACCACATGACCCGGTTCGATTGGAACAAAGTTGGTTGCATAGCAATACTTGGTCTCGGTCAGGGATGGTGTCTCAATAATTCTATACCCTTTTCGCTTTAACGCATCAACCACCATATAAGGAACCTGGCATGCATGAATTACCACAGTATCGTTGCTAGGGAAGTTCAGAAGTCCGTCCACATGAGCATGCCCGTAAGGAATCTGCATCGGAATAATCTCCGTTACGCCCTGGCGGCGCAGTTCCGCTTCCATCTGATCAAAACCGCTCCTGTTGGCACGGCTGGACAGCGACAGGATTACGGTGTGCCGGTCTACCCATGCTGCATTGGCACCTTCGAAGATTCCGTCCCCTGCGATGGTCTTTACGATAGGAATTCCCAGTTCTGCCACGCGTTTTGCTGTATAACGTTCCTCACCGCGTCTCGCCGGCATAGCAAGACGGGTTATGATGGCTCCTTCCGGGGTCATAAACAGGTGATCCCTTTCAAAGATTGCATTTGGCCGATCCTCTCTCTGATCTTCTACATAATACACAGCTACGCCATGGCTTCTGTAGTAATCTGCCAGCATGTCATGCTGTTTCTTGCACTTTTCCGGATCAACCGGTGCTCTGAAGCGAACTTCCTTATAATCAAAGTTTTCCAGTTCCTTTCCCGGCCGATGCAGCAGTACAGCTCTCAGCTTATTACATTCAGAACTGCATCCGAAATCTCCGCCCCAGTATACCGGCATATCTTCCACAATTGTAGTTTCCTTTGGAAACCAACGCTCTCCGTCGAGTGCCTGAATATCAGGAAGCGGTTGTCCTGCCGCAAGACACTCGTCTAAGTTGATGATTTCTTTGCTCATTTTCTTTTCCTCCGTTCTTTTCAGAATGTTGTTTGGTACCACTATATATAGCAACCAACGTGCCAAAAAACATGCAGCGGTCTTGTATACATAACATTCATTGAAATTTCAACGTTTCTTCGCAAAGCATCCACGCCCGGCTTTTTTTCTATCCCGGGTTTTCTTTTTTTCATGGAAAAGAAAAAGGGTTAACTGGGGCTCCCTTTTCCACCAATTAACCCTTTCATGCCTATTTCACCTGTTCTGCCAGATAACATCTTCCCTTCTCGGTCAGAACACTTCCTTTTCTCCCCTTGAAGGAAAGAATCAGCCCCGCTTCGTTGAGCTTTCGCAGGCAGCTTCGGATTTCCTGCTCCGTGGCAAAGATTCCTTTTTCCTTCGCTGCTTCCGTAAGAGCCTGCCGCCCCATATGAACCTGCTTTCTTTCTCCTTCCAGAAGTGCAGACAGAACGAACATCTGCAGGGAAGTGCTTGCCGTTTCCACCGTCTGCAGCGGCAGACTCTCCGTCCGCAGCGGCACCGCCGGTGCTTCTTTTTCGAAGGCCAGCGGAATGTCTTCGCTTTCTACCACAGCTTTTCCCAAGTTAGCCAGATATTCGGTGATATTTTTCAGTTCCCGCACATTGCCCGGCCAGCTATATCTTCGAAGTTTTTCCTGTGCCGATACGGACATGGTAAAATCTGCCCCAATGGCAGCTTTCATAGTTTCCATCAGAAGGAACAGGTCATCCTCACGCATTCGCAGCGGCGGAATATGAATGGGCAGCACGCAGAGCCGGTAGTAAAGATCCCGGCGAAATTCACCCGCCTCCACCATCTGCTGTAAATCTCGGTTAGTTGCGCAGACGATACGTACATCCACGTCAATCAGATCTTTTCCGCCCACCTTCAGAATCTTCTTTTCTTCGATGACGCGAAGCAGTTTGGCCTGCATCTGTACCGGCAGCTCGCCGATCTCGTCCAGGAACAGCGTGCCTTTGTGGGCCAGCTCGAACAGGCCGATCTTCCCGCCCTTTCGAGCGCCGGAAAACGCCCCCTCCTCATACCCGTACAGTTCGCTTTCCAGCAGGTTCTCCGGCAGTGCGGAGCAGTTGATGGCCACAAAGGAATAGTTCCGCCGCCGGGAGTAGTTATGGATGGACTGGGCGAACAGTTCCTTACCAGTGCCGCTCTCCCCGAAGAGGCAGATGCTGGACTCGGATCTGGCCATCCGCATGGCGATTTCCTTCGTATCATTGAGAACCTGGCTGTCCCCCAGAATCTGCGGGAAGGTGTAGCTGGCAGTATGGCCGGATCCCATGATTTTTTTTCGGAACTTATGCTGCCTGTCCTCTGCCTCATTAAAATATTCCAGCATGATGATATTGCCCCTTGCCTTTCCGCAATCCTCCACTGCGGAGACAGAAACGATTACATCCCTTCCATTGATGTGCAGGAGCTGATCCGAAGCATTTCCTTCCAGAAAGATATCAGACGCCGTACCGAACTCAGGAAAAATATCCATTACATTAAATCCCTTCAAAGCGCCTGCACGGTTATCCAGAATCTCACCTGCCATATCGTTTGCCAGATAGATTTTCCCTGCGGTATCCACCACAATAATTCCTTGTTTCACAAGTTTGAGTATGGAACTCATCTGCACCAGAAGGCTGCTATTTTCTCCTAGAAGCTGTTCCATCTCCCGATTAATGACCACCAGGTTATCCAGTTCTTTTTTTGTATCCTCACGGTCAAACAGGTTTTTCACTCCAAGTGCTTCAGCTACATTATAAATGGATTTTACATCAATTGGCCGTTCTCCCAAATCAATAACTGTAGATACCTTTTCGGGTACGATTGCGGTTTCTCCCGGTGTAATCGCAATTTGCACAGACTCATCATATTCGCAGCCCGGATAATAGGGAATCAATTCCAAATGGCGGAAACCCAGGTTATAAATCATGGTGATTAACTCCATGCAGTTTCGATAATCGATATTGACCAGCAATGCCCTAGCGTTCTGTGGCAGACGAGATAACGGGTCGAGAGCGGATTTATAAAGAGTACGATCTGCGATGATCATCTTGACGGATTCCTTTACTCTACGTTTTACAATTTGGAATATGGTGAAAGCAGACAAAATGACGTAATCCTCTTCCAGTTGATCGATTTCCATGATTTCATTCATCCCGTAGCAGCAGAACGCAGCATATTCATCGAAAAATACCTTCAGTTTTTCTGCGATGAATGTTGCATATTTCTTGTTATTGGCGATGACAGCGATGTTCTTTTTCATATGGATCCTCCGCTTGCTTCCGGCTGTCTGCGCGTCTGCCGGTAATTCTGTCTGTATTGTACACCCATTTCACCCATTATGCAAGAAATGGTGCCCATTTCGGACACCATTTCTTCAGTTTATCTCACATTCTTCGGTTTTCTTTTTCTCGGGTTTTCTTTTCCGTTCGCCGCGTTTCTTACTGTGCGTCTGCTTCCGCAACGGCTTTCACCGCAGCAGCCACCTGTTTCACCACTTCCGGATTGAATGGATCCGGCAGTACATATTCCGGCGTCAGTTCCGCTTCCGGAATGATACCTGCAATGGCTCTTGCTGCCGCTTCCTTCATCTCTTCCGTGATCTTCGGTGCTCTCGCATCCAGTGCGCCGCGGAAGATGCCAGGGAACGCCAGCACGTTGTTCACCTGGTTCGGGAAGTCAGAACGTCCGGTTCCCACAACGGCAGCGCCTGCAGCCTTGGCTTCGTCCGGCATGATTTCCGGTACCGGGTTGGACATGACGAAGACAATCGGATCCTTGGCCATGGAGCGGATCATATCCTGGCTGACCACACCCGGCTTGGATACGCCGATGAGAATGTCAGCGCCCTTCATGGCATCTGCCAGACTGCCCGCCAGCTTCTCTTTATTGGTGATCAGTGCCATCTTCTGCTGCTCCGGATTGTTGTACGGTGCACCGTCGTAGATGGTTCCTTTGCTGTCGCAGAGGATCACATCACCGAATCCCATGCGGAGGATCATTTTCGCAATGGAAATGCCGGCAGAACCCGCACCGCTGATGACAATCTTCAGATCACCCAGTTCTCTGCCCGTTACCTTGCAGGCATTCAGCAGGCCGGCACAGGTGATGATGGCAGTTCCATGCTGGTCATCATGGAATACCGGAATGTCACACTTTTCGATGAGGGTCCGCTCGATTTCAAAGCAGCGCGGCGCACTGATATCTTCCAGATTGATGCCGCCGAAGCTCTTGGAGATGTTGTAAACCGTGTCGATGATCACCTGAGGATCCTTGGAATTGATGCAGATTGGCACCGCATCGATTCCTGCGAAAGCCTTAAACAGGGCGCATTTTCCCTCCATCACCGGCATGCCGGCAGACGGTCCGATATCACCCAGCCCCAGCACAGCGGTACCGTCGGTGATGACGGCAACCAGATTTCCCTTGCCGGTGTACTTATATGCCAGGCTTTCGTCTTTCGCAATTTCCAGGCATGGTTCTGCAACACCCGGTGTATAGGCTACCGCCAGTTCTTCCCGATTCGTCACAGGTACTTTGCATTCGATGGAAAGCTTACCCTGCCATTCTTCATGTTTTTTCAGTGCGTATTCTTTCTTATCCATGTTTCTTGTCCTCTTTTTCTGATTTCCTGCCGCAGAAATTACAGCTGCGGCACCGTTTTCAGCCATTCGGTTCCCACCGCAATCTGACGGCGGACCTCCGTCGGTGCAGTACCGCCGAAGGATACTCTGGCATCCACGCAGGCTTTCATGCTGATATCTCCCAGAGAATTTCTGGTGACACGGCTGTCGATTGCCTGCAGTTCTTCTTCGGTCAGATCTTCGAAGTCACAGTTTCTGGTTTCACATACCTTTACCATACGGCCTACGATGGAGTGCGCTTCCCGGAACGGAATCCCCTGTTTCGCGAAATGCTCTGCTATGTCCGTCGCATTGAGGAAGCCCTTGGCGAACTGCTTCTCAATCTGATCCATTCTGAATTCTGTTTTATCCAGCATATTGGCAAAAATCTGAATGCTGGCTTTCCATGTGTCGATGGCATCAAACAGACTTTCCTTGTCTTCCTGGAAGTCCTTGTTATATGCCAGCGGCGTGCCCTTCATCACCGTCAGAAGCTGCATCAGATCGCCGTATACACGACCCACCTTTCCACGCAGAAGCTCGGCCATATCCGGATTCTTCTTCTGCGGCATGATGCTGCTTCCGGTGCAGTAGCTGTCATCGATGGCGATATAGGAGAATTCCTGAGAATTCCACCATACGAATTCTTCCGCCCATCTGGACAGGTGCATCATGGAAATCGATGCATCGCTTAAGAATTCCAGCATGTAGTCACGGTCGCTGACGCTGTCCATGGCATTCTCTGTCGGTGCACGGAATCCCAGCAGCTCGGCAGTTCTGTGGCGGTTGGTCGGCAGGGTGGTTCCTGCCAGTGCGCAGGCGCCCAGCGGGCACAGGTTCATTCTGTCATAAGCATCCAGAAGCCGTTCGATATCTCTGCGGAACATCTGGAAATATGCCATGAAAATGAATCCGATGGTAATCGGCTGTGCATGCTGCATGTGGGTAAAGCCTACGGTCAGACTGTCTGCATACTTTTCTGCTTTCTCCAGAATCACAGATTCCAGATAGCATAACCGATGCAGCACCTCTTTGATTTCCTTCCGCAGATAGAGTCTGGAATCAATCTGGCACTGGTCATTTCTGCTCCGTGCTGTGTGAAGCTTCTTGCCCACTTCGCCGATTTCCGCAATGAGTCTGGATTCCACGCCCATGTAGATATCTTCGTCCTCAATGGAGAAGTTGCCGTTGCCTTCTGCGATCCGCCTGCGGATGGTTTCCAGCCCCGCGATGATCTGATCCTTTTCCTCCATGGCGATGATACCCTGTTCTCCCAGCATGGTCACATGGGCAATGCTGCCATCGATATCCTCATTGTACATTCTCTCTTCGAATCCGATGGATGCGTTGAAACGCTTCACCAGATCATCCATTTCCTTTTCAAATCTTCCGCCCCATAAACTGGCCATAGTGTTACCTCCTGCTTTTGTATTGTAATTTCGTTGTATGGTTTCATTTACAATCCAATTCAGAAGCAACAACTGTGCCAACCGAAAGACCCCCTGGAAAATCCCAAAAAAGCCGGGCGAACGGATTTTGAAAAGCCTGTTTCACCTTTTAGTCCCCGGCCTTTTTCACCATTTCTGCCTATTTTTTCGTTACTTTTCCTCCCAGATCCGTATCCTGCAGCGCCTCCAGCAGAGAATCTTTGGCTGCATCCACTTTATCCGCCACTTTATCCTGCAGCTCATCGAAGAATTCCTGCGGCGTGACACCGAAGGCATCATGAAGCTCGCCGTATTTCCTCAGATGCTCACCCAGCGGCACTTCAGAGCGGAACGGCAGCAGGAACCGGATTCTTCCCAGTTTTTCTTCCCGTTCGGCTGCCCGGGCTTCCGCATTTTCCCGGATCTGCTGTTTGAGTTCTTCATAGCGGATCTGGATCTGATTGTCGATGGCAAAACGGCGCACCTTCGCCACAATTCCCAGCGATGCGGCCAGGTCCACCAGGAAAACGCCGTAAAACATGCCCACCACAAAGGAGAAGGCCAGATTTTGCGAAAACCAGTTCAGAGCCTCCAGAACCCTCGGATGGATCACAAAATAGTAGAATGCGCCCAGCAGCGCCCAGTAAACTGAAAATTTCAGGCAGATGATCCCCTGCAGATTGAATTTCTCGTCGGAATAATCCCACAGCTTGATGTTCATGCCTTTGATAAAGATCAGGCCTGCGATATACTCCAGCAGCGTCATGACCAGTGCCATAACTACAAACAGGATCAGCTTGCTTCCCAGGCTGACATGGCGGATGAGGAAGGTGCCCTCCAGGCTCGCCAGCAGATAAAGGCAGCAGAGACCGAATCCGTAGAGCGGCAGCCACGGCCCGTTCAGAAAGCCCGGGTTGATCCACTTTTTCGCGGTGTTTTTCGGTGTGAAGCGGCGGTAAAGCACCTCCAGGCACCAGCCTGCCGTGCATCCGATAAAAAACAGGAACGCCAGAATCAGGAACTTATACATAGCGGAATTCCTTTCCCTTCCAGTCCGGCTCGGACAGCGCCGGCTGCGGTTTCTTCATCATCAGCCGGATTGCATGATGAAGATTGCGGATCACGATATCCTCTGCCCCTTCCTGGTATTCTCCATCCAGTGTCCAGGCCAGATCTTTATCCGCCCGGATATGGAACTCCTTCGCATTGACGAAAGTGATCAGATTGGATTCATAGAAATTCTGCATCGAGATCATATGAAGCAGCTCTGTCAGTTCCAGCAGATCTTTCGGCATCTCGATCAGCAGCAGCTCAAACAGGCCGTCGCTCATATCCACATATTCTTTTCTCAGCGTCAGAATCCCCGCAATGGACGTGGAGTTGCTCACAGCACCCATCAGATAGTCTCCTTCATACGGCACACCGTCCGCCTCGATGGACATATGAATCGGTTTCAGGGACGTCAGCGCATTGATTCCTTCCTTCACGCCCTCCAGGATATAGGCCAGATGCCCCAGGGAATTCTTGATGCTCTGCGGCGTCGCATAGGAAGCCTTCGTAAATGCCCCGAATGAGGCGATATAGGAGAAGGGCCGCCCGTTGAAGCTGCCCAGATCCAGCGGCACCGTGTTCCCTTCCGCGATATTCCTCGCGTTCAGGATCACGTCTTTGGACATGCCCAGACTGTTTGCAAAATCATTGGTGGTTCCAGCCGGAATGTATCCCAGCGGGATGTCGAAGCCGCTTTCCAGCAGCCCGGCTGCCACTTCATTAAATGTGCCGTCCCCTCCGATGCACAGGATCAGGTCGTGGTCCGCGCCGAACTTTTTCACGTATTCTGTGCCGTCTCCCCGCTGTGTCGTCACAAGGACGGTCGGCAGGTACCCCTGCATCACAAAAATCTCCACAATCTCTGTCAGGTACTTGTTTGCCCGCATGGTTCCGGAACGCGGGTTGATGATAATCAGAATTTTTTTCTCCATGTTCTTTCCCCTTTTTCTTTTCCGTACTTTACTTATTTTACTATTTTTCTTTCCGATTTGCAAGTGTCATCCTGCAGGACAGCCTGCAGTCTGGAACCGCTGCGGCAGAAAATTCATAGTATATCATGATATCATGCTGAACACCTCAGATATTTTTAGAAAGGATGCGTCATTATGAATGGAATACTGTGGGCACTTCTCGGTACCCTGTTTACATTTTCTGTCACTGCGCTGGGAGCCCTTAATGTTTTCTGGGTCCGGCGGGAAATCGGCGCCGAAGTGCAGTGCGCTTTTCTGGGATTCGCAGGAGGTGTCATGGTCGCCGCCTCTGTCTGGTCCCTTCTTCTGCCGGGCATTGAACGGGCAGAGCTTCTAGGTCAGATCAGCTGGCTGGTCATGACCGGCGGATTTCTGCTGGGCGTGCTGTCTCTGCTGCTTGCCGATTATCTGCTGCAGCGGTTCTGGCAGAAGCGAAAGCGCCAGGTTCCGGCGGAATGCGGATCCGGCACCGGATCTGGGGCCGGCTCCGGAGCGGAGGCCCTGCCTGCTGCCGACTGCTCCGGCAGTTCGCTGAAACAAAGCACACTGATGCTCATTACTGCAATCACCATACACAACATTCCCGAAGGGATGGCTGTCGGCCTCGCTTTCGCCATGGCGATGAGCGATCCGGGCGATGCGTCTCTGTTTTCCGGCGCAGCAGCCCTGGCACTGGGCATCGGAATACAGAATTATCCGGAAGGAACGGCTGTTGCCCTTCCGCTGATCCAGAACGGATTCGGAAAGAAAAAATCCTTTCTTCTGGGCTCCATGTCTGCTGTCGTAGAACCGGTTTTCGGCGTTCTGGCCGCCTTCCTTGCCGCGCTGATCACGCCGTTCATGCCTCTCCTGCTGGCCTTCGCAGCCGGTGCCATGATCTACGTGGTGATTCAGGAGCTTCTGCCGGAAGCCCGCATGTGCCCGGATGACAAAACCGCCACCCTGGGCTTCATCGCCGGATTTCTGATCATGATGATTCTCGACGTCAGTCTGGGATAAAAATCTCCGGATCAGTCTCTGTCCCGGGACACATCCGAACGTGTCTCCCACCAGACTTTGTTCAGAATCACTCCCAGAAAAAGCACCCAGGAGAGCAGGTAAAACCAGAACATCAGCGCCACAAAGTTGGAAAAGGATCCGTAAAGAATATCATAGCTGGAAGACACGCTGGTGTAAATCGAATAAACGCCGGTCACCACCATCAGACCGATGGAAGAAAAAATGCTTCCGGGCACCACAGCCCGGTACGGCACTCTGTGTGTCGGCAGAACATAGTAGTTATAGGAGATCATCAGGAAGTACAGTCCTGCCGCAATGGGCCAGCGGATCAGCATCCACGTCTTTTCCGCCATCTCGGATCCGATGACAATACCGAAAAGGACTTTCAGCAGAAGTTCTCCGTAAACCAGGATCACCAGCGAAAAACCGATGGTGAATACCGTGATCACAACCGTTTTCAGGGAGCGGATCCGGTCCCGCACATAGCCCATGCCGGTCGAATGTCCGTCCGACAGGGTATAGTTGGTGATCCGCAGCATGGTGAACTGTGCCCGGGACGCGGCCCAGACCGCGGTCAGAGCCAGGAACACACTGTTCACACCGGACGGGGAATAGTCCAGCATCGAAAGGATCATATCCGCGCCTTCCACGTGGATCAGATCCGGATTCAGCCACTCCCGGATACTGTCCAGCGACACAGAAAACAGTCCGAGCACCTGTGACAGCAGGATCAGCGTCGGAACGATCGACAGCAGCAGATAAAATGCAATTTCCGCCGCGGAACCCTGGTAATACGGATCCTGCAGTTTTTTCGCACCCAGCCGGATCATATGCTCCAGGCGCTGGCGTGTCATGATGGTCTCTTTTTTCAAGGGCCCTCTCCTTTACTTTCTCTGCTGCAGCTGCCGCTCCAGTTCTTTCAGAGCGCGGGCGCGATGGCTGATGCTGTTTTTCTCCTCTGCGGTCAGCTGCGCGAAGGTTTTCTGGTATCCGTCCGGCACAAACAGCGGGTCGTATCCGAATCCGTTTTCGCCGACCGGCTGGTCAATGATGCGGCCCGGGCATTCTCCCCGTGCCACAATGATCTCCCCGTCTGGGAAAGCCAGCGTGATCACTGACACGAACTTGGCGGTCTTCTCTTTCGGCGGCACTTCTTCCAGCAGATGGAGCAGTTTCCGGTTGTTTTTCTCATCA
This sequence comes from Bacillota bacterium, assembly GCA_022770665.1. Lineage (GTDB taxonomy): Bacteria > Bacillota > Clostridia > Peptostreptococcales > Anaerovoracaceae > RGIG7179. The sequence goes on along the minus strand of JALEHL010000090.1, from coordinate 11,574 downwards.
CTGCAGGGTTCTCCCGCAAACCGTGCCGAATAGACGCCCGGTGCTCCACCCAGGTAGTCTACCATCAGACCGGAATCGTCGGCGATGGTCGGCATGCCACAGACAGCCAGAATGCCGAGCGCCTTTTTCTTCGAATTCTCCTCGAAGGTTTCCCCGTCCTCTTCAATTTCTATCTCATCCGGCACGCCGGCTTCATCCCTGGGAATGACATCCATGCCGTATTTCTTTGTGATCGCCTCGATCTCTTCAATCTTATGTCTGTTCTTCGATGCCGCTACAATCACTGCCATTTACCGTACCTCCCCCAGCGTCTGCTTCTGTATTTCATGCAGCTGTCTGCATCCCTGCTCCGCCAGCTGCAGAAGCACATCCAGATCCGCCCGTGTAAACGGGCATTCTTCCCCGGTCCCCTGCACTTCAATAAATTCCCCCTTGTCGGTCATGACCACATTCATATCAACCTTCGCATGGGAATCTTCCGCGTAGCAGAGGTCCAGGATCCGCTCGCTTCCAAGCATGCCCACGCTGACTGCGGACACCTGTGCCGTCACCGGGATTTCATCGATCATGCCCTGCTGCTGCATCCATTCCATCGCTTCCACCATGGCGACAAACGCGCCGGTGATGGAGGCGGTTCTCGTTCCGCCGTCCGCCTGGATCACATCACAGTCGATCCAGATGGTCCGCTCACCCAGTTTCTCCATATCCACTACAGACCGCAGCGCCCGGCCGATAAGCCGCTGGATCTCTACCGAGCGTCCGTCCTGTTTCCCCGCTCTGTCCCTTTTTTTTCTCGTTCCCGTCGAGCCGGGAAGCATGGCATATTCCGCAGTGACCCATCCCTGTCCTGTTCCGGTCAGGTGGCGGGCCGTGCTGTTTTCCACGGAGGCCGTGCAGATGACCTTGGTATTTCCCATTTCAATCAGTACCGACCCCTGCGGGCTCATCAGATAATGATCCGTTATTTTTACCGGCCGCAGCTGGCTGTTTTCTCTTCCGTCAATTCTCATATCGCACCTCTTTTTTTTATACATATCCTATAGTATACCACAGGACAGCCGAAGTTTCAAAAAAAACTGTATACTTGTGCTCCTCTTTCTGCTAGAATATTCCCAGCAAAATATTTTCGCAGGAGGTTTTTCGATATGAGAATTGTCATTCTCGACGGCGGCACGATCACCCAGAATGATCTTTCCTGGGCATCGCTGGAGAAGATGGGGCAGCTGGAAGTCCACAGCAGAACACCCCAGGAGCAGATCACCGCAACCATCGGCGACGCGCCGGCCGTTTTTCTCAGTAAATGCAGGATGACCGCAGAAGTGATGGATGCCTGTCCCGGTCTGAAATTTATCGGCACCCTGGCAACCGGTTATGATAATGTAGACATCGATGCAGCCAGAAAAAGAGGAATCGCAGTCTGCAATATTCCCGCCTATTCCACGGACGCGGTGGCGCAGCACACGTTTGCGCTTCTTCTGGAGATCACCAATCAGGTCGGGCTCCACAACCAGGCGGTGCAGGACGGGGAATGGAGCCGCTCTGCAGACTTCTGCATGATGAAAAGCCCGATTCTGCAGCTTGCCGGCAGATCCATCGGCATCATCGGTTACGGAAACATCGGCCGCCGGGTCGGTGCCATCGCAGAAGCCTTCGGCATGCAGGTGTTCGTCTACAGCCGCAATCCGGAAGAAGCGGTTACCGCAGATGTCGTAACCCTACACTGTCCGGTCACCGCAGAGAACAGAGGGTTTGTCAACCGGCAGTTTTTCTCCCGTATGAAAGACGGCGCGATTCTGCTGAATACCGCCCGGGGCGCGCTGATCAGCGAGCCGGACCTGGCCGAGGCGCTTTGCAGCGGCAAGCTCGCCGCAGCCGGTGTGGATGTGCTGAATGGGGAGCCCCCGGCGCCGGGTCATCCGCTCTTCGGCATTCCGAATCTCTTCATCACCCCTCACATTGCCTGGGCATCCCGGGAGGCGCGCAGCACGATCTGTGAAGTTTCCGCGCAAAATCTGAAAAGCTTCCTGGAGGGCGGACGTCTGAACCGGGTCGATCTCTGATTCCGCCCGGTACCCGGGCGGAATCCGGATAAAAAAAGGCTGTGCATTTCGCGGTGATCTTCCGTGAATGCACAGCCCTTTTCTGTTCAGTTCTAGATGCAGCAGACCATCGGCATGCCCATGTAGGCGCCTCCGCCGCAGCACAGATTGCACAGCAGCATATATCCGCATACCTGCATGCAGTGATTGCTGGCGGTCCCGGTCGGATTGCCGCCGTAGCTGGCGCTTCTCTGCTGGTACCGCATCCCGCCGCCCTGCAGCTGACTGAGAAGGGATGCGTACATATAGTTGTCCGGTTCCAGCGAGCAGGCGATCTTCGCATGTTCCAGCGCAATCGCATTGTTTCCGATCTGATAATTCGCAAAAGCGCTGTAATAGTACCACTGCCCTCTGCGCCCTGCTTCCGGCACCTGCTCCAGCACATGGATGCCCTCGCGGTAATAGCCGTTCTGAATATAGTTCAGTGCAGAACGCAGATACTGTTCTTCCTGTGACTGTGCCGCACTGCCGGCCTGTCCGTAGCCGGCCTGTCCGTAGCCCCAGAAGTCTTCCGCCGCCTGTCCTTTTCCCTGGCGCTGATCCATGATCGTCTTGTATGCCTGCTGCACTTCCTTGAATTTCTCCTCGTAGGCATCTTTGTTCGGATTATTGATATTCGCGTCCGGATGATATTTTCGACTCAGCGCCCGGTATGCTTTTTTGATTTCTTCTTCCGAGGCGTCCCGGGACACGCCTAATACTTCATAGGGGTTCATTTCTGGTTCTGCTCCTTTTTCATTTTCTTTTCGTGCCGTCTGCTCTTCACCTGCTCATAGCGGACCCACACACCCGAATAGAGAATATTCCGCAGGATCTCCGCGTTCTCCACCAGAGGCAGCCGCTCGAAGGCATCAGTGCATTCGCCCATCATCAGTGTCATCAGCTGCAGCGCCTGCTCCTCAAAATTCTCATTCCGGCAGATTTCTTTGAACGGATTGTAGTCTCCTGTTTTCAGATCCAGTTCAATATCTTCGTAAGCATCCAGAAGATAGATGAATTTTCCCAGATAAAATCCGATCTTATACAGATCTTCTTTCCAGAAATCATCTTTATATACGAAAACCTCCGCCATAATCTCACCGAACAGTTTCGCGACCTTGTCAATCGGCGTGTTCTTTGCCTGTTCGACGATGGAAAGCATATTCAGCTTTTTCTCAATAAAAGAAGCTTTTTCCGGATACAGCTTCTCCACCTTTTTCGCCTTTCTCCGCAGAAGCCGGGAAAGGATCCACCGGTTCAGCTTTTTCTCATCATTCCAGTCATCCACACACTTGTGGTAAGACAGCAGGACGCACATATCGGCGCAGTAGTCGCTGACGGTATTGCATCTCTCACAATGCCGCCGGAACGGATGCATGATGCACCGGCAGCATCTTTCCTCGTCTTTCACATCGTACAGGTCGCTGAGTGTCATAACCAGAAATACCATATCATAGTTCAGCATGGACCTTCCGATCAGACCATGCCGCCTTTTCAGCGATTCGCAAAGTCCGCAGTAATAGCTGCGGTATCGTTCGAAATCTTTTATTTTCAATTCCGGCTGATTGATCATAACATACCCGAACATTTTCTTCCCTCCCTGTTTCTATCCAACATTCTAAACAAAAAATGCTCTGCATGTGTGTTTTTTCTGTGAACAATTCCGAAAAAAGGCCGGTGCGGTCCTTTTCTCCATATAAAGTAGACAAATTCGTTTTTTTGCGTTATAATAGCTAAGTATACTGCAGTAAAAAGCAGTATGCTCCAATGCAAAAAGGAGATTTTGATTATGAACAGGAAAAAGACGCTGATTGCCTCAGCACTGGCGCTGGCGCTGACTCTGTGCAGCTGGACTTCTGCTTTCGCAGATACGCCTGCAGATCTTGCGCCCGGCACTCCGGCGGATACCGCTTCCGGCTCCCCGTCCTCCTTATCCTCCGGACAGGAAAACGAAGGAGCAACACCGGATGGCAGGAACGAACCGGAAGAACCGGAAACAGCGGAACTTCCGGAAACAGCGGATGTCGCGAAAAAGCCGGAAGCGCCAAAGGAGTCTGCAAAGGAAAAAGCAGCCCGGAGCAAGGCAGAAAAATACAGAAACGGTCTCGCATCCTATATGCGAAAAATCAACCCCAAACTTGGAAAAGTCTGGTCCCGCCAGCTGGCGCAGATTTTCATCGATGCCGGTGCGAAATATGACCTGGATCCGAAAGTCCTCATGGCGCTCGCCCAGCGGGAAAGCGGCTTCAACGCCAAAGCTTCCAGTCCGTACGGCTATAAGGGCATGATGCAGACCAGCGACGGTCTGGCCAGGAAGTACGGTTATAAGCCTTCCAGTCTTTATCAGGCGGAAGTCAGCATCGATGTGGCTTCCCGCTATCTGGGAGGGATGAAAAAGGAATTCGGCACCTATACCAAGGCGCTTTCCGGCTATGTGTACGGCGGATATTCGGTGAAGACCGGATGTTATTCTTCTGCTGCAGCCAGAGATATACTGCAGACCCGCCGGGAGATCAAAGCTTACCTGGAAAAATATGATTTTATTTAACTGAAAAAGGCGGATGGATCGCTTCCATCCGCCTTTTTATTTCTCTGATTTTCCTGTTTGTCTGCCGGTCTGCCGACGGTTCTGTCGGCGACGCTGTCGGCGGTGCTACTGGCGGCTCCCGCAGCCTTCCACGCCACAGCTTTCACAGCTTCCGCTGCAGCCTTCCGGTGCAGGCGGCATGCCGTCATGCTTGTCCGGATTGTCTGCTTTCAGACAGGCATCTACCATGTTATCCAGCCATTCCCCCTCAAAGAGTTCGATCATGCCTTTATCACAGGCAGCCGCAATCTTCGGATTCATCGGAAGCTGAGACAGTGTCGGAATGCCGTATTTTGCGGCGACGTCCTCGATATGGCTTTCGCCGAAAATCTTATGCTGTTTGCCGCAGTCCGGGCACTGGAAATAGGACATGTTTTCCACGATGCCGATCACAGGAACCTTCATCATGTTGGCCATCTTCACTGCCTTTTCCACGATCATGGAAACAAGCTCCTGCGGGGAAGTCACGATCACCAGGCCGTCCAGTGGAAGAGACTGGAATACGGTCAGCGCCACATCGCCGGTTCCCGGCGGCATATCCACATACATCACATCCACATCGCCCCAGATCACGTCATTCCAGAACTGCTCGATGACGCCGCTGAGTACCGGGCCTCTCCATACCACCGGATCCGTGGTATCTTCCAGCAGGGAGTTGACGGACATGGTGCGGATGCCGGTTTTCGAAACCACCGGGAAAATTCCCAGTTCCGTGCCGGCTGCCTTTTCCTTCAGCCCAAAAGCCGTCGGAATGGACGGGCCGGTCACATCCGCATCCAGAATTGCCACGTTATATCCCAGCCGCTGGGTGGCCACCGCCAGCATGGAAGTTACAGAGGACTTGCCCACGCCGCCCTTGCCGGAAACCACGCCGATCATTTTTTTTACATTCGATTGACTGTTCATTTCTAAGATTCTCCTTTATATCTCAAATGCTGATTTAACTGGTGTTTTTCACGCATTGCTAAAAATATATTATACCACCAAAATCTTCATTTGTAAATGGAGGAATATCCTTTCCGCCGTCCTGCCCTGGCCCGGATTCATCAGGATATCCGGCACACCCCGGTACACTCCGTTTCCTCTGACACACCCCGACACACTCCGTTTCCTCTGACACGCAAAAGGGACGCCAAACGACATTTTTAAAGTAAGGGTCAAATTGCGGGCACATCAGATCTAAAATTTAAGCCCCTTGTTAGTCAGAGTATAAACTGACATGCAAGGGGCTTTTCTCTAGTCTGTTTCTTCTTTCGTTCTCCGCTCCTCTCTTCTCTCCGCTCCTCTCTGTTATTCCACTTCCGTCACCACGCCCAGAAACACCGGCACACCGCACCGGTCATCGACGATGGCGAAGACGAACGGCCGGTCCAGCCGGACGGTTTTCATTTCGTCAAATACCGGCGCACATTCATCGCTTACGGCGATATCCGTCACCGCAGCCGCCCGAGTTCCCTCCGCATTCACCTCGATGAAACACTTCTGTGCCACGCCGGAAACATAGAGATTTTCCCGGGCGGATACGGCCATGCCGGTCAGATCCGCACGTTCCGAATCAAACAGATCCGTCATGCCCATGGACTGCAGCACCGGAATCAGCTTCTCCTTGTCCGCCGTATACTCCATCTGAAAAGCCGGCATGGCGGTCTCCACAGGCACTTCCGAAGCAGACGAAAACGCAGAAGTAATCAGTTCACGGAACCGCTCCCCGGTGAGGCTCTGCACATACTCCGCCATGGACATGGCCTGACTCGCCCGGGAATCCGTCTGTGCCTCCGCGTCCAAGTCCATCTTCGGCAGCAGAGCCACGAAGCTGTACCCACCCTGATACGGCTTTACGAACCCGGTCTCATACTCCCCTTCCAGGTAAACAAACTCCGTGCTGTACATGAAATCCACATTCTGCTGTGCTCCGTTCTCCGAGGTAAACACATCCTTGCGGATCTGATGCTTTTCATAAGGATCCTGCCACGTCCCATCGAAGCAGACGGCATTCATCAGATGGATCACCTCATCCTCCGGCAGCTCCCGGATCATATCCTCCACCATGCCATCCGTCTTCTCACTGCACCATCGGTTCATATCCTTCACGGTCCCGTCATCGAACGCCGCCCGATATACCTCTGCATCGAAATACTGCCTGGCGTCCACCAGGAACTGCTCCTTCACCGTCAGACCGTCCTCCTCCCCCGTGAAGCAATACGCCTGAGAGCCGTCAGACAGACCCGGCACCCCTTCCGCCGCCCCAGTCAGCTCCACCGATTTTCCGGCTTCACCGTCAGATCCTCCGCTTTCACCGGCACCGCACCCGGCCAGCCCCAAAGTCAGGCACGCCAGCAGACACACGGTCAGGGTTTTCGCCCCGATTTTTCTTCGCAAAATCTTTTCGCCCGGTTTTTTCTCTTCGTTATTCTTTTTCTCTCTCATCCCATTCCCCTCCTGCTTTCTTTTACTCCACGTTCATGACAATTCCCATGAAGATCGGCGTCATGCTGCCCTGGTCCAGGATGGCATAGACGAACGGCCGGTCCAGCCGGACTTCGCAGACCTTTTCCGGTTCCATGGAAGTTGCCTTCATGACCAGTCCGGTCACCGCAGCCGCCCGGGTTCCTTCCCGGTTCAGCTCGATAAAGGTTTTGTGGAGCACATCGCTGACATACAGACTGTCTCCGCCTTCACTCTTGCCCATGGCCGACAGATCACAGTCCCCTGCCGAAAAGAGGCTTTGGATTCCCATGTCCTGCAGGACGGCTTTCATGTTCTGTGCCGTGTATTCCGACTTGAACTCAGGGATTGCTGTGCTCACAGGCGCATACTCCGATTCCTGCAGCATGCGGGTAAATTCATCCTCACCGGTTTCCTTCAGCCAGTCTTCCACCGACATTCCCTCTTCCGGAAGAAATGCCGCAAAGCTGTAGCCGTCCTGATACGGCTTCAGGAATCCTGTGGTATGCTCTCCCGAAAGGTACACCTCTTCTCTGGAATACAGCATGACCGCTTCCTGCTCCGTCCCATCTTCCGTCACGAAGGTTTCCCCTTCCGACACCAGATCATCTTCATAAGCCTTCTGCCATTTGCCTTCGAAGGCCACCGCATTGAGAAGCAGCGCCTGCTGGTCCGGATCCAGCTGGTTGATCAGACGTGGAATCATGCCATAGGTGTTTTCATCGCACCACCGGTTGATTTCGGAAACCGTCGAATCGTCAAACGCCGATTCACGGGCTGTTCCGTGAAATCTTTTCTCCAGCAGCTGCAGGTATGCCTCTTCCGGTTGAAATCCCTGGCGATACCAGAAGGAATTGGCCACATTCATCCTGGTCTCATCCTCCTCCGTCAGAGAGTCATACCAGCCATCTAGCCAGGAAGCAAAGGACTCGGACGTGAAGCCGAAGGTCTCCTCCATTTCCGTCTTCGTATTTCCTTCTGCGCCGGCCTGGGCCATAGACAGACACGTCAGCAGAGAAAGCGGCGAAATCATGGCGCTGGTTTCCGATTCCGCCGGTTTTCTCATGGCTTGCTGAAACATCCGGAAGGAAACCTGGCTGATCTGGTCATTCACATCTTCCAGATCCTCCGGCACCTCCATTCCAGCGCGGACTTCACGGGCCGCCTCGTCTTCCTCTTCATAAAATCCCACTTTCCCGGCACCTTCCTCTTCCTTCTCATCCTTCTGCCCGCAGCCGGTCAGCATCATCATACCGGCCGCCAGCAGCAGCACCAGGGCCAGAAACATCACGCCGGTGATCCCTTTTCTGCTTTTACTCTGTCGCATCCCAGTCCGCCTCCTCATTGATATAGTAATAGGTGAACACCTGCGGCTCCCTCTCGATCTGCAGCTCATAAGCATATGCATCCTGCCAGTCTTCCACCGGCTTATCCGACCGCACTGCATCCCCTGCCTCAGCCAGTACCTCCACCCGGCGTTCCAGCGCCTCCACCGCGTCCCCGCCGCTGCAGCGCTCACCGTTTCCGGCCGCATCCGTCAGGCTTGCCGCAGGTAGCATATAGTAACTGTCCACCTGTCCGCCCAGCTTGGTGCTTTCATCGCTTTCCGCCCCCGCCGACGCCGGATCCGATCCCGGTGCCATCTCCGTCACTGTATTCAGGTCCTCCGGAGATGCCATTTCCATAGTCGCACTGCCAGAAGAACTCCCGAAGAGATCCATCTGCCATCCCCCCGCCACCAGAACCATGCAGGCCGCAAACGCCGCGCCCCCCGAAAGAAGCCGCTTTCTGCAGATTTTGCGCCGTGAAAGAGCCGCATCCCGCTTCTCATAGACGCGATCCAGAAATTCCTTATCGTTTTTCATAATCAAACCCCTCCTTCAAAAGGATTTTGCTGAGAGACAGTTTGCCCCGGTAGAGGAGATTTTCGGTCTGCTTGCGGGTTTTGCCCAGGACCCGGGCCGCTTCTTCGCAGGATAGCCCCTCAAAATATACGAGGTGGATAGCGTTCCGGTAGTCCGGGCTGATCTCGCCCAGCACGCGGTTCAGCGTCTTGTTTTCTTCGCTGCGGAGCACGTCCTCCTCCAGACTTCGCAGGTCCGCCAGCTCCGCTGCCGCCTCCATATCGCACAGCTGCAGTCGGCTGTTCCTGCGAAGAGAATCCGCCGCCTTGTGGCGCCCGATGGCGAACAGCCAGGTTTTCAGGGTGCACTGAAACCGGTACCGCTTCGGGTGCAGCAGCACTTCCACAAACACATCCTCTGCCAGATCTTCCGCCGTTTCCACGGAGTTCACGTACCGGCAGAGGAAGAATATGAGGCCTTCCCGATAGGTTTCCACCATCTCGGCGAAGGCGTTTTCATCACCGCTGAGAAAGCGGCGGTAGCAGTCGTCGCCGTACTCCATCTCTCTCTCCTTGTGCTCCATCTCTCTCTCCTTTCCCTTTCACTTCTTCGTCGCAGGAAATGCGTAAAACACTCACCCTGATTTTACTATAATGCACAGAAATTTTCCACGACAGATTGCGGCAGATGCGTTCTTCGGGTATAATAGGGATAATGATCTGAAAAAGGAGCCGAAAGCTATGAAAGATAAAAAAAAGAAGCAGCAGAAAAAAGTACGCCGCCCCAACCCGTTCCTCTATTATCCCCTCTGTCTTATTGCAGGGCTGTACTGCCGGCTGCGGCTCGGAACCCGGTTTGACCGGAAAGCCATCCGCGGGATACAGGGACCGGCGCTTTTCCTGTGTCCACACATTTCCAATATTGATTTTATCCTGGTGGCGCTGGCGCTGTTCCCGCATCGTCCGACGTTCGTGGGCAGCGAGCATTTCATGGCCAGGCCGCTGATCCGCTGGTTTTTTCGGCGGATGGCAGTTGTCCCGAAAAAAATGTACTGTGCTGATATCCGGACCATCCTGACGGTCATGCGGGTAAAAGAACAGGGGCATCTGATCGTTCTCTTTCCAGAAGGCCGGCTCACCTGCTTCGGCCATTCGGTGAATCTGACCGAAGGCACCGCGGAGCTGGTGAAGAAACTGGGGATTCCGGTCTATTCCATCACCGGAAACGGCGCATATCTGACCCTGCCGAAATGGGGAAAATCCGGCATCCGTCCCGGCCGGATCCAGGTGGATTCCGCCTGTGTTCTCTCTGCGGAGGACGTCGCCTCCATGTCACTTGCTGAAATTGAGGAGGCGCTGGAGTGTGCCGTTTATCACGACGAGGACCAGGTGGCCAGAACCATGATGGCAGATGTCAGCTACCGGTGCAAGGCGCCGGCGAAGGGGCTGGACGGCATCCTGTATCAGTGTCCCGTCTGCGGCGGGAAGTTCCAGACGGAAGCCGCGGGCGACAGGATCCGTTGCCGCGTCTGCGGGATGGAAGCCCGGCTGGATGAGCACTATGTACTGCACGGAGGACCGTTTGACTCCATCAACCAGTGGTATCTGTGGCAGCAGGACCAGATCGACCTGGACACTCCGCTGGAAAGCGACGTCACCGTGGCAGCCGTAGGCCCCGACGGCAACCGGGATCTGTCTGCCGGTTCCGGCCGGATCCGGATGGACCGGGATCATTTCACATTTGTCGGACAGGTTTTTGGAGAGGATCTCTCCTTCACCCTGTCCACTGCTGCTGTGAAGGCCCTGCCTGCTTCTGTCGGCAGCCATTTCGACATCTACTATAACAAGATCATGTATAACATGTATCCGCAGCCGGATCCCAGAGTCACCATCCAGTGGGTGGCTTTTCTGGACAAGCTGAACGGAAATATCCGGCAGCGTTAGAAGTAAGAAGCAGAAGGAGCTGCCCGCATGAACGGGAAACCGGAATGGGGGCAGCTTTTTCTGTTGTGCGCCCGGTTCCATGCAGTGAAAGCAGTGCAAGCAGTGCAAGCAGTGAAAGCGGTGCAAGCAATGAAAGCAGTGCAAGCAATGAAAGCAGTGAAAGCAGTGCAAGCAGTGAAAGCAGTTAACTGAATTTGGGAAAACGAAAAAACGGGTTAACGTGAATGAGAAAAGCGGAGGCTGTCGGGTGCCCTGCGCCGCGAAAAGAGCCAAAAAAGTTAACCAGTTTGCAGCTTTTTTGGCCAGATGGTTAAAAAAAGAAACGGCAGCGGCGGCAGAAGCCGGAATCGGTTAACCCGAAATGCAAAATTTCCAGAAATGGTTAAGCGGATCCCGGGATGCGCCCGGGATCCGCGGATGAACCGGCGATCCAAGCACAGAAGTGCAGAAAGAATAAAGAATACAGAAATACAATAAAAAGGGGCCGCCATCCTAACGATTATTTCCGTTAACGCGACAGCTTATTTTCAGCTGTTTCTGCAGAAATGCGCCTATCCCTTCACAAGGCAGAAAACAATGAAAAAAATCACAACACTGAGGATCACAGCAAGCGGTATGATCAGAGAATTCCGTGCAGCTTTTTCACGTTCCTTTACCGCGTCGGGACTGCTGTCAAG
>JALEHL010000075.1 GCA_022770665.1 Bacillota bacterium | reverse complement strand
TCCAGACTGCAGCTGAAGGAGGATTCCATCTGCTATGATGTGGGAGCCGGAACCGGCTCTGTATCGGTGGAGATGGCAGTCAGGGCGTCCCGGGGTCAGGTGTACGCGGTGGAAAAGAAGGCAGAAGCAGTGGAACTCCTGAAGGAAAACAAAAAGAAGTTCCGGGCAGACAACATTGAAATAGTAGAAGGCCTTGCACCGGAAGCCCTCCAGGCGCTGCCGACACCGACCCATGTGTTCATCGGAGGCTCCTCCGGGAATATGGAAGAAATCATTTCGGACATCCTCAGAAAGGCAGAAGGGAACGTCCGGTTTGTGATAAACTGCATTGCCCTGGAATCGACAGCCCAGGCCCTTGCCTGTGCGAAGAAATACGGAATCGCAGAGCCTGACGTATCGCAGATTGCTGTTTCAAAAGGCCATGCAGTGGGCAGATATACCATGATGAAGAGTGAAAACCCGATTACCATTATTTGCTTTGACGGAGAAGGAAAAAAATGCGAATCCCCAGAATATTAATTTGTGCCGGTTCCAGCGGGAGTGGCAAAACGCTGATCACATGCGGAATACTCCAGGCCCTGATCAACCGAGGAATAAAGCCAGCATCGTTTAAGTGCGGGCCGGATTACATTGACCCGATGTTTCACACCCGCGTGCTGGGGACGAAATCGAGGAATCTGGATACGTTTTTTGTAAAAGAAGATGTGCTGCGCTATTTATTCGTAAAGAATGCTTCGGACTGCGATATTGCAGTCATGGAAGGGGTCATGGGATATTATGACGGTCTCGGCGGCGTATCCACAGATGCCAGCACTTATGATGTGCAGAGAGCCACTGGGACGCCGGCAGTTCTGATTGTCAGCGGGAAAGGTGTGAGCACATCCCTGGCTGCTACGGTAAAGGGTTTCATGGAGTTCCGCTCCGACAGCAATATAAAAGGCGTCATCATCAATCACATCAAGGCCGGAATGTATCCTGTTCTGAAAGATCTCCTGGAAAAGGAATGTCATGTGCAGGTGCTGGGATATGTGCCGGAGGTTCCGGAGCTTGTGCTGGAGAGCCGTCACCTGGGACTGGTCATGCCCCATGAAATTCATAATCTTCGGGAAAAAGTCATGAAGCTGGCTGATGTGTTTGCGGAAACCATCGATCTTGACCGGCTCATAAAACTGGCAGAGACGGCGCCGGAAATCGACGAAGCACAGCTTGCAGCGGCAGATCCGGTCAGACCGGAAATGAAATGTAAAAAGCCGGTAAAGATCGCTGTAGCCCACGATGAAGCGTTCTGCTTTCTGTATGAAGACAACCTTGCGCTTTTAAAAGCACTACATGCTGAAATCGTGGAATTTTCGCCGATCCGCGACGGGAAAGTTCCGGAAGAAGTAAACGGACTGATCCTCTATGGCGGATATCCGGAGTTTTTTGCTAAGCAGCTCTCCGAGAACCGGTCCATGATCGAAAGCATCCGAAAGGCTTACGCATCCGGTATGCCGATTCTGGCGGAATGCGGCGGCTTCATGTATCTCCATGAAAGAATGGAAGATGGGCAGGGAACTGCATATCCGCAGGTGGGAATCGTGAAGGGAAAGGCATATAAAACGGATCGCCTGGGAAGATTCGGATATGTGGATCTCACGGAAAATTCGGGAAAATTCTTTCAGGAATACGGAGATCCGGGAAGAATCCCGGCCCATGAATTCCACTACTATGATTCCACCTGCTGCGGAACGGATTTCCATGCGCAGAAGCCAGCCGGAAAAAGAAACTGGGACTGCATGATATCCGAAGAAAACCTCCTGGCAGGCTTTCCGCATCTGTACTATTATGGAAACCCTGCCACTGCAGCGGCATTTATGAAAAAATGTGAGAAATACGGAGAAAGGACAGAATGCTCAAGTATTATGCATCGGCACTGATGGCTGGTTTTCTCCTGGATCTCCTCATCGGAGATCCGAGATGGATGTATCATCCAGTCATTTTCATTGGAAAGACAATTTCTTTTTTTGAACGAAATATACGGAGAATATTCCCCGTTACACCCCACGGCGAACTTGCAGGAGGGATGCTTCTCGTACTGCTGACTCTGGTTGTTTCCGGGGGAATTCCGGTGGTCATCCTTGCTTTGACCGGAATGGTCCATCCGGTGCTGCAGTGGTCAGCGGGCGCGTTCCTGTGTTATCAGCTTCTCGCTGTCAAGTGTCTGAAGGATGAGAGCATGAAGGTCTATCAGGCGCTGAAGACGGGGACCCTCGAAGACGGAAGGCGTGCGGTGTCCATGATTGTGGGCAGGGATACCCAGGCCCTTGACGAGAAAGGCGTTGTCAAGGCTGCAGTGGAAACAGTGGCTGAAAATTTTTCAGATGGCGTCCTTGCACCGATGTTCTATATGCTGATCGGCGGGCCTGTTCTGATGTTCCTGTATAAGGGAATCAATACCATGGACTCCATGGTGGGGTATAAAAATGACCGCGATCTGTATTTCGGGCGATGTGCTGCCAGACTGGACGATGCGGCGAATTTTATTCCGTCCAGACTGGCCGGTATCCTGCTCATACTGGCCGCATACATAGGAAACTTCAGCGGGAAGGATGCGAAGCGAATCTTTTTGAGGGACAGAAAGAAGCATGCCAGTCCCAATTCCGCACAGACAGAATCGGCTGCAGCGGGAGCCCTGCAGATCCAGCTTGCGGGGAATGCTTACTATTTCGGTAAGCTCCACGAAAAGGAGTATATCGGGGATCCCATACGGGAAATCCAGGTGGAGGATATCAGAAGAATGAACAAACTCATGTATCTTGCAAGCACGATGTCTGCAGTACTGTTTACTGCAGCGGGACTGCTGGTATCATACATGATTTAGGAGCAGTGATTTATGAAAAAGAACGTTCACGGCGGAGACATATACAGCCACAGAAACGTAACGGATTATTCGGCCAACTGCAATCCTTTCGGTGTGCCGGAAGGGGTCAGGAAGGCAATCTGCGCATCCGCCGGTGCAGTCAGCTGCTATCCGGATGTACACTGTACAGAGCTCAGAGGCAAGCTGGCAGAAGAACTGGAGGTCCCGGGAGAGAAAATCTTTTTTGGAAACGGAGCGGCGGAAGTCGTCTTTGTCATCGCCCAGGCTCTCCGGCCGAAGAAAGCAGTGATTCCCGCGCCGTCCTTTGCAGAGTATGCCCAGGCTCTGGAAACGGCAGGTTGTGAAATCCACCGGTTTTTTACCGAGGAAGCAGACGGATTCCGGATTACAGAGAAGATCAATGAAATGATTACGGATGACATGGATATGGTGTTCCTGTGCAATCCCAATAACCCGACGGGGACCTTCCTTACGGAAGAGGAACTCCGGGTCATTCTGGATCATGCCAGGGGGAAGGGAGTCAGAGTGGTACTGGATGAATGCTTCATGAGCTTCATCGATGAAAGAAAGAAGTACACCTGGCTTGCGCATCTGCAGGATTATCCCAATGTCATTGTGATCAATGCCTTTACCAAGCTTTATGCCATGGCAGGGGTAAGACTGGGATACGGGATCACGTGGGACAACGAAGTGATCGCAAGGCTTGAGAATTTTGTTCAGCCGTGGAACGTGTCGGTGATCGCACAGAATGCCGGCATTGCAGCGCTGGACGAAAAGGAATACGTGAGAAACTCCCTGGCTGAAATTCGAAAGGAAAGGGCTTTTTTCCTCTCGGCACTGAAAGAGGAAGGGCTCAGGGTATATGATTCGGAAGCAAACTATATTTTTTTCAGAGGAGAACCGGAACTTTACGACCGGCTCCTGGAAAAAGGATATCTGATCCGGGACTGCAGCAATTATCCGGGACTGGGGAAAGGATATTTCAGGGCAGCTGTAAGGCTTCATGAGGATAACGTGGGTTTTTTGAAAGCATTGAAGGAAGTAAGAGGAGAAACATGGCGAAGGTATTAATGGTTCAGGGAACCATGTCGAATGTGGGAAAAAGCCTGATTACAGCAGGCTTATGCAGAATTTTTAAACAGGATGGATATCGGGTGGCTCCGTTTAAGTCGCAGAACATGGCGCTGAATTCATTCATTACAAACAAAGGGCTGGAAATGGGCCGGGCACAGGTGATGCAGGCGGAAGCGGCAGGCATTGAGCCGGATGTGAGAATGAACCCCATTCTTCTGAAACCGACCAATGACACCGGAAGCCAGGTAATTGTCAACGGGGAAGTCAGGGGCACCATGAGTGCAAGGGATTACTTCGCATATAAGCATACTCTGATCCCAGATGTGATGAAAGCATTCAGCGAGCTGGCGGCGGAAAACGATATCATCGTGATCGAGGGTGCGGGAAGCCCGGCGGAAGTAAATCTCAAGCAGGAAGATATCGTGAATATGGGAATGGCCCGGATGGCCAAGGCACCGGTTCTGCTGGTGGGAGACATCGACCGGGGCGGCGTGTTTGCACAGCTGATCGGGACGGTAGATCTTCTGGATGAGGACGAAAGAAAAATGGTAAAGGGGCTTATCATCAACAAATTCCGGGGGGACAAGACCATCCTTGACCCGGGAATTGAGATCCTGGAGAAGAAATCCGGCATTCCGGTGGTGGGTGTGGCGCCGTATCTGCACATTGATGTGGAAGATGAGGACAGCCTCAGCGAAAGACTGACGGCGTCGGATCAGGCGGATCTCATTGATATTGCCGTGGTGCGGCTTCCGAGAATTTCGAACTTTACGGATCTCAATGTGATGGAGACCATTCCGGGTGTCTCCGTAAGATATATACGAAACCCGCAGGAACTGAAGAATCCTGACATGATCGTGATCCCGGGTTCGAAAAACACCATTTCCGATCTTCTCTGGATGCGCCAGAACGGTCTGGAAGCCGCGATCTTAAAGCAGGCCCATGAAGGCAAGGTGGTCTTCGGAATCTGCGGCGGCTTTCAGATGCTGGGAGAGACCCTTTCCGATCCTATGGGCATCGAAACCACGGGAGAAGTCCGTGGCATGGGACTCCTTCCCGTCGAAACGGTATTCCTGGATGGGAAGACAAGAACCAGAGTGGAAGGTACGTTCCATCTGGAAGGTTCTGTGTTTGAACCCCTGGACACAAAGGGACTGCAGGCCGAAGGCTATGAAATTCACATGGGACAGTCAACCCTGAAGGAAGGGGCAAGACATCTGCTTACCGTAACCGATGCTGTGACAGGGGAAACAAAAGAAGATGGTGCATATAAGGAGAATATATTCGGATCCTATATTCACGGCATATTCGACGGGCCGGAGATCGCACAGACCATTGTCAGGGTTCTTGCCGAAAGAAAAGGCATCGAAATGGGCGAACTGGGGACGCTGAGCTATGCACAGTACAAGGAAATCCAGTATGATCTTCTCGCAGCAGGCTTAAGAGAACACCTGGATATGGAAAAAATCTACGAAATTCTAGAGGAAGGGATCGAGGAAGTATTATGAGAACACAGATTGAAAATGTAAAGCCAAAGGATATTGAAACAAAGAGCTTTGAAATCATCACCAGAGAACTGAACGGCAGAACTTTTGAAAACAACACCGAACTCATCGTCAAGCGCTGCATTCACACTTCCGCGGATTTCGATTATGCGGATAATCTCTGTTTCTCGGAAGATGTTGTGGAAAAGGCGATGGAAGCAATCCGGAGCGGCGCATCCATCGTGACCGATACAAACATGGCCAAAGCAGGAATTAACAAAGTTTCTCTGGGGAAATACGGCGGTCAGGTGCACTGCTTTATGAGCGATGAAGATGTGGCAGCCGCTGCCAGAGAAAGCGGAACGACACGGGCTTCGGAAAGCATGAAGAAGGCGGCAGCCATGGGAAAGCCTTTCATCTATGCCATCGGAAATGCGCCGACGGCACTGATTACCTTATATGATCTCATGGAAGAGGGAAAGGTGGATCCGCTGCTCATCATCGGGGCTCCGGTGGGTTTCGTCAATGTGGTGCAGTCGAAAGAGCTGATCATGTCGGCCAATGTACCATATATCGTTGCGAAGGGAAGAAAGGGCGGCAGCAATATTGCCGCATGTATTGTAAATGCCATTCTGTACATGATGAATAATGACAGACACTACTGGAAGTAATCGTGTATCATCGATGCAAAAGAACCTGCGAGTGCAGTTCCACATCAATTTGACACGACCTTCTGTATATTACTGCTTGCAAGAAGATAAATCCTGTGGTATACTATATCAGTAACCGGAGTTTTGATTTGTTAGCTCAGCTGGGAGAGCACTTGGGTGACAACCAAGAGGTCGGCAGTTCGAGCCTGCCACAAATCACCAGACTATAGCAATGAAAAACGCGCGCTGCAGTCAGCAGAGCGCGTTTTTCTTCGTTTTCATTCATTTCTTCACAGCCAGGCGGCTTATCTGACGATGCCGTCCATGAATGCAATGATCCCGTCGCAGACTGCATTCTTCAGATCCGCATAGTTATGGATTTCGTGACGGTATCCCGGGTAGAGCTTCGTCTTTACATTATGGCCGGTCGAGGTCAGCCAGTTGGAAACCTGGTACACTCCTTCGCCGTACATGCCGACAGGATCCTGATCCCCCGCAATATTGTAGATCGGAAGTGCCTGCGGAACTCTGTCAGCCCACTGCGTACCCTCGATGGTCTTGAACATATATACGAAGTCCAGCATGGAACGGTTGGCAGTCGGTTTGGTAAATGCATCAAACGGATCTGCTGCATGGTCCTGTTGCACGTACGGATCATCGCAGATCCACTCATTTCCAAGCTTGACTTCGCCGCAGCGCTCACACATCCATCCCATCAGCTCGCCACCCAGATTCGGATCCGCTTCATCACCGTGTCCGGACGACACCAGGTCCTCCATCTTTTTCATCAGTTCTTCGGAGACAGGGAAAATGCCCGGTGTGCCGCAGATGGTGGTACCAGTCAGCTCATCACCGTATTTCGCCATGAAGTCGCGGGCAATCATGGAACCCATGCTGTGACCGAAGAGGAAATACGGCAGACCCGGATACATTTCACAGACCAGTTCTTTCAGGGTATGCTCGTCCTCCATCATGGTGTGGCACCCCTTGTCACCCCAGTTGCCCCAGGTTCCCGGATTTTCCACTGCAGTCTTACCATGTCCTACATGGTCATCTGCAGCAACAATATAGCCGGCTTCCAGATAGCGGACGATCATGTGGAAATAGCGGCGTGAATGTTCGCCGAAACCGTGGATCAGCTGAACGATGCCTTTTGGCTTGCAGGCCGGCACGTAGATCCAGCCGTAAACGGCGTCTCGTTCATTAAATGATTGGAATGTTACTTCGTGCAGCATAATGGAACCTCCTCTAAATTTGATTCTCTAAATAATCTCCTGAATCAGGTTATGACTCAGATACCTACATTGTATCACAGAACGGATTTTGTCAAAAGATTTTCCCTCTCTTTTTCTGTCGAAATTTATAGAATAGACCCAGAAGGGGATAGAAAGGAAAAAAATCGCGTAGGAAATCAATCAGACCTGTAAAAACCATAAAGCTTCTGATCGTGGGGATTTAGCTGGGTGCGGTGCTGGTGGAGCTGGTGCTGGTGGAGCCGGTGCTGAATGCGGCGGGAGGAAGCGGCAGCGGAGAGAAGGAAAGCGGCTGGACACTGCGGTTTGCATAAAGAATATTCATAAAGGCGATCAACGTAAAAAAGCCCGGAGCATGAAGAACCAATATTGAAATCCATGCCTCGGGCTTTTGCACTTTGATGCCTACAGTTTCTTCGCTTCCTCGTACCGTTTTACTTTTCCGGTAGTGGTTTTGATCATCGGCTGATCCGTGATGATCAGCTTCAGAATCTGCTTATAGGATGGAAGCTGCTGGTTGATCGAATCAATATCCTCGCGGATCCGGGCTTCGATTGCGGAAGCATCTGTAAGACCCAGAGTCTCTTTCATATAATCCGGCTTATAGACGATTTTTGCCCACAGAGCCAGATCTTTTTCGTTTCCGTCATCATGGCGCGGCTTGCCGAATACCATATTTTCCTCCACGTAAGGCAGATTGCTGATCAGAACTTCGATCTCCTCCGGATAGACGTTTTTCCCGTTTTTCAGCACAATGACATTTTTTTTGCGGCCGCAGATAAAAACATAGCCGTCCTTATCCACATAAGCCAAATCTCCTGTGTGGAGCCAGCCTCCGGCCAGAGCCTTTTCTGTTTCCTCCGGGTTTTCATAGTAGCCGGCCATAATATTGGGGCCGCGGGCGATCAGTTCGCCGATTCCTTCCGCGTTCGGCTCATCAATGGCGAGTTCTACCCCCGGCATTGCCTTTCCGATGGAGCCCGGACGGCGCTCACGGAAATTTTCCCCCGCCAGAATCGGCGAGGCCTCTGTCATGCCATAACCCTGCACTGCGACAATGCCGAAGTCATTGAACCCTTCGATCGCCTCCGGATCGATGGCAGAAGCACCGCTGATCACGAAGCGGATATTGCCGCCAAGCTGATCCAGAATCTCTTTAAACAGCTTCCGGCGTACATCGATGCCAAGTTTCAGCAGCAGCCGGGAGAGCTTTAGTCCGAAATTGACTTTCTTCTCAAGCCCTTCTTTTTTTATGGTCTGCATGATTTTTTTATAAATGGATTCGACCAGAAGCGGCACACAGAAAAATACAGAAACCTTATACTCCACAATATTTTTCTGCAGATATTTCAGGCCGTCACAGTAAGTGGTAACAATGCCTACTGCCAGCATGATCACCTGACCGATGGAACCGAAGGTATGATGGTATGGAAGGAAGGCCATGCTCACGTCGCCTCGGCGCAGGTCCTCGCACTGCAGAGCGGAGTAGACGTTCTCCACAATATTATAGTGCGACAGCATGACAGCCTTGGCCATGGAGGTTGTGCCCGAAGTGAAGAGGATGATGGACGTCGCTTTGGTGTCGACAGGCAGATTCTCATACTTCTCAAAATCTTCATGCGGCGCGTTTGCTCCCTCCTCCCGCAGCTGCGGCAGGCTCAGGTAGCCTTCCAGATCATCCATGCAGATGTACTGGCTGACTTTCGCAGTACCTGCAGCCTGCAGTGCTTTCACCTGCTCTTTATGGGCAGGATCAAAGATGAGCACGTCGGTATGACTCCTTACCAGAGAGGACTCCAGTTCTTCGTAGGGAAGCCCTTTGTCCAGCGGAACGCAAATGCCCAGACCGCATAGGACAGCGAAGTAGCTTTCCACCCATTCTTCCCGGTTTTTTCCGATGATTGCGATGCGTTTCCCTTCCATACCGCGGCGCAGCAGTGCAGTACCCAGCTGGATGACACGCTGCCGGAATCCGGCGAATGAAATTTTTTCGTAGCTGACTTCCTTTCCCTTCTTATGCTTTATGATGAATGCGTCGTCATCGCCGTAGCTCTCCGCACTGTAGCGGAGAAGTTCCTTTAAATCTTTATGACGGACAGGCGTAAAAGCTTGCTTTAATTGTTGAATTCTGATCACTTTTCGTTCTCCTTGTCATGGTTTGTTCTAAAAAAATAGTTTTAAACTACAGTAAATGTAGTTATGATAACTATACTATACTACTTTCGCCGGAAAGTCAATAAAATGGCGGATAAATGAAAGCTTTTGACGCGCAGAACGGAAGAAGGAAACGAGCTGCCGGAATTATTCCTTTCTGCGAAGCAGTTCGAAGTATTTGTCCAGATAGATCTTGTGGACTGTCGTGATGATGGTATTCCGCAGCATAATCTTTTCATCCGCCGTATCCTGCTGCGGCACATTCATGCTGTCCGAAAGGCCGCCTTCGCAGCACAGAACAGACTGGAATTCCGCACAGAAATAATCATAGGCATCTTTTGTGCCATAACGAGATCGCTGAATCTGCAGGAGAAGCTGGATGTTCTCCAGGGAAAGCACACTTTTCGCTGTGGCGATAAAGAAAATATCTGCGATCTGCTCCCGATAGTACTGTTTTTTCACTGGGTTGGCGATCAGCCCTTTCTTTACATAATTGCTGATCATGGAGCCGGTAATGGAGATCGTTCCGCCCAGCGGCTCCAGAAAGCCGGATACGTATTTGGCGACCTGTTCCAGAAACAGACCCACGTCTGGGATCTCCCCATAGGATGGAAAACGGAAGTCCTGCATGGACCGGGAAATTTCAGCAGTAAGATTCTGATTCATCAGCACACTCCTCCTTATGAATAAATATATTATACAGGAAAACCGAAAAATGGTCAACTGTAACCGATCATCGGTTTTTTAAAAACTCTTGACAAGCTGAGAAAAAACGCTATATAATGACATAGGACAGGGGTGAGTTTTGTATGAAAAAAGGAAATACCGCAGCCGTAGAGGCCGCTGGAAGAAAATATCATGTAAAGGAACCGGGCAGCGCTCTGACGCATTTCGCGGCACTGCTGCTTTCTGTCGGGTTTGCGCCGCCGCTGCTGGTCCATGGCGCATCACGGCATTTGGAAGCTGCCGGCATGGCAGGACTGGCGGTTTTTATGACGAGCATGGTCCTGCTGTATGGGGCAAGCAGCGCGTATCATACCTTTTATCTTTCAGATCGGGGAAATCAGGTGCTGAAGCGGCTGGATCACATGATGATCTTTGTTCTCATCGCCGGGACATATACACCGGTCTGCCTGATACACCTGGCAGGACCGGCGGGTAATCGCCTGATGGTTCTGACGTGGACCATTGCGGCGGTCGGCATGCTGTTTAAATTTTTCTGGGTCGGCTGTCCGAAGTGGGTTTCGTCTGTGCTGTATATCGGAATGGGCTGGATATGCATTCTTGCCTGGCCGCAGATCGTGGCGCGGGTGCCGTCCGTAGGGTTCCGATGGCTGCTGGCTGGAGGAATTATTTACACTTCGGGAGGTGTGATCTATGCACTGAAGCTGCCGTTTCCGAAAGCTTGGGAGCGGTGGTTCGGCACCCATGAACTGTTTCATCTCTTTGTCATTGCCGGAAGCTTCTGCCATTATATGGCGATGTATCTGTCCATATAGACCAGGAAGGTTGACAAGGCCAGGCAGCTGTGATACTCTGAAAATAATTGTTTTCCAATGGACAGATTTTGCGAAGAAAGAGAGAAAAACATCATGGAAGAAACAAGAGGACTGGAGGAATTCCGGCTGCCGCGATGGAGGGAGCTGCCGTCCATGCCGCTGTATCTGGAACAGGTCCTTGCTTTGCTAGAGGAGTGGCTGGGGCCGTATCTGAGTCACGGTACCGGAAAGGTCATGACCAGAACGATGATCAATAATTATGTGAAGCAGCGCTTTATTTCGCCGCCTTCCGGAAGAAGATACGACAGGATGACTGTAGCGTCACTGTTTGCCATTGCCGTGCTGAAGCCGGTGTATACGATGGAAGAGATCGGATATCTGATTCGTCTTTCTGTCGGACATTCTGACACGGAAGCGGCATATGACGGATTTTGCGACTGTGCGGAGAAGGCTGTAAGGTGTGCTTTTCAGGGAACCGTCATGCCCAAGGAAAGCGATCCTGGTGATCCGCGCCAGCTTTTGTGGAATGCCTGCAATGCATTTGCCTGCCAGCTTTACGTGCGCCGTACCTATCTGGAAGACGCGCTGGCGACGGGGAAGGAGAAGGCCGATGGCTAAGAAGCAGAACATGGAAAAGACCAATGCCATGCGCAGGCTGGATGCCATGAAGATCCCGTTCGGTGAATATACTTATGAAAGCGACGGCAGCCAGACCGGGCTGGAAATTTCACAAATGCTGGGGCAGGATCCGGAGCGGGTCTTCAAGACGCTGGTTACAGTGGGCCGGAGCGGAGAACATTATGTGTTTATGATTCCTGTCGCAGAGGAGCTGGATCTGAAAAAGGCAGCGAAAGCGGTGGGGGAAAAATCGGTGGAGATGGTAAAGTCGAAAGAACTCCTCCCGCTGACGGGCTATATCCACGGAGGGTGTTCACCGATTGGCATGAAGAAGCTTTTCCGGACCACAGTGCATGAAACAGCGGTTCTGTATGATACGATCCTTTTCAGCGGAGGCAGGATCGGCTTCCAGATCGAGCTGGGGCTTTCAGAACTGCAGAAGGTGGTGCCGGTGCAGACTGCGGATGTGGTGAAGGAATAGAAAAGGAATAGAAAAGGTTAAGCAGGGGAACCATACGGTACCCCTGCTGTTTTATCTGGTTTCGTCATCCGGGCTGTTCAGGTAGTCATTTTTCAGCTGCTGCTGCATCATTTCCTCCAGCTGAGACAGCGCCTGACGGAAATCATCCCGGGCACGGGCAATCTCGTCGCTCCTCTGCCGGTCCAGCGCTGCTTCAAATTCCATCATGGCCCGGTTGATTATCGGCCGAAGGTCTCCCAGCGCTTCCTCGTACATGCGCTCGCCTTTCAGCAATAGAAGTTTGTTCTCCTCCTGATCCCGGGGATGGATCTTCAGATAGTCCAGCTGCGCCATCCGCTGCTCGGCCTGCGCTGCATCGTAAATGCTGTCTTCTCCCCGTATGATGATCTTTTTTGTCATCTGGGTGGAATCCACTTTTACAATGACTTCCAGAAGGGCATTGATGTCATAGGTAAAGGTGACGGTGATGGATTCCTTCCCGGCAGGCCCGGGCGGTACCGGGACGGTGATGCTGCCCAGCAGCAGATTTCCCTTCGCAAGACGGCTTTCTCCCTGCAGAATGTCCACGCTGACGCTTCGCTGGTTGTCCCGGACGGTCCAGTACTTTTTCGACCGGCTGGCAGGGATTACAGTATTGCGCTCGATGATCGGATCGAAATAGCCGCTTTCCAGAGAATCGCCGATCCCGCGGATCGAGGTGTCAGTTCCAAGAGAGAAGGGGCATACATCCGTGAGGACGATCTCGCGGAGTTCTTTCTTCCGCTCTTTCATGGCAGCCTGCAGGGCTGCACCGATGACAACGGCTTCATCCGGGCTGATGTCTGTTCTGGCGGGGCGTCCCATCAGACGACCGACAAAGCGGCGCACGATCGGAAGCCGGGTGGCGCCTCCGACCAGAACCACTTCACTGATATCTTCCAGCTGGATTCGTGCGTCGTGCAGACTTCGCTCCAGAGGCTTCCTGATCCGTTCCAGAAGAAGCTGGCAGGCTTCCTCGTATTCTTTCAAGGTAACTTCCATGTGAAGCGGCTTCTCATCAATTACAGCACTGAGAATGACCCGATCTTTTTCACAGAATTCTTTCTTGCACTTTTCGGCCTGCCGCCGGATCTGAGCCAGAGTTTTGAGCGGTGCAGTGCTTTCATCGACACCATGGCGGTTGAGAAACATCCGGTAAAGCACTTCGGTGAAATCTTCGCCGCCCAGAAAGTTGTCGCCGGCAACCGCACGGACTTCCATGATCACACCGTCCAGTTCCAGAACAGATACATCCAGGGTTCCGCCGCCCAGATCGAAGATTAGATAGCGCGCCTCATCCTGTCTTCTGTCGATGCCGTAGGCAATGGCTGCGGCAGTGGGTTCGTTCAGGATGCGCTCTACGCGGAAACCCGCCAGCTCACCGGCTTTTTTTGTCGCTTTTCTCTGGCGGTCGTTAAAGTATGCAGGCACACTGATGACTGCTTCCTCTACGGACTGGCCGAGATACTGCTCCGCATCTTCTTTCAGAGAGCGAAGAACACATGCGGAAAGGTCTTCCGCCCGGTAGGATTTTCCCCGGATCTGGTAGATCCGGTCTGTACCCATGGCACGTTTGAAGACAGAAACCGTGTTGGCGGGGTCCACACTTTTTCGCTCCAGTGCCGTTTCTCCCACATAGATGGTGCCGCTTTCATCGATACTGACGACAGAGGGAGTCAGCACGCTGCCCAGCCTGTTTGGGATTACAGTCACATCGCCGTCGAGGTACACGGCGGCCAGGCTGTTGGTTGTTCCTAAGTCAATTCCTAAAATCATTGAAATAATCCTCTTTTCTTTGCAGACAGGCCGTTTCTTTTCTGAAGAAATGCATCCGGCATATTGTTCAGATCATAGTCAGACGGCGAGATGGCCAGGCCTTCTGCATGCATTTCTGCATCGGGGCTTCATCACCCCCTGTATGCAGTGGATGGAAACCAGAGCGCAGTATGCGTCAATACAGCTCCTGTTCTTCCCTGTGGCAGGACTGCTCGCAGAGCACACCGGCAAGTTCCGCCGCCAGAGACGGGTCGTCAGGAAAACGCTCCACCCCTTCCCGCAGATACTTCATGGATTCGCGCCGGTATGCGGCGATGCCGCTGCTGCG
This sequence comes from Bacillota bacterium, assembly GCA_022770665.1. Taxonomy (GTDB): domain Bacteria; phylum Bacillota; class Clostridia; order Peptostreptococcales; family Anaerovoracaceae; genus RGIG7179. Next base: position 4,351 of record JALEHL010000075.1, on the reverse strand, counting down.
GTACAGCTTTCGCAGGGTCTGATACAGGCGGAAATAGGTGCCTGCCAGATCATTCAGCTCCGCAGGATAAAAAAAGTCCCGGCCCTTGTCTGCATCCATAGCGAGGACCTTCAGGTAGGCCTCTCTGGCTTTCTCTGTTTCTCCAGCTTTTTCCATCGCCTTTCCGCGGAGAAAGGTGATCTTCGTCCCCTGCACTTGTGTTTCCAGACTGTCCAGCTCCTGCAGCGCGGCCTGAATCTCATTGACTTCAATGAGAATATTGATTCTACAGAAATATGCCTCGATATCGCCATCAAAGATGCGGATACAGTCATTGCAGTCGCGGTATGCCTCGTTGTAGTATCCAAGTTCATAGAAAGCATTCGCACGGATTCGGTACGGAAGATGAAAAGAAGGATCCAGCTCGATGGAACGGGATGCCGCATCGACGGATTCCTGGAACTGTTTCATTTCATAATGAAGCTCGGCTTTCCGGCAGAATACCATATTCTGATCCGGATGGTCCACTGCCGCATTGGTGACTGCAGTCAGTGCTTCTTCCATACGATTCAGACTTTCCAGTGCGACAGAGCGCATTACCATGGTGCGGCACAGACATGCATCAAGGTATCTTTTTTCTTCCTGATCTGATGTGACTTCCAGAAGTGTCTGAAGAAGCCCCTCCGCTGTACGGAAGTGCGTTTCTGCTGCCTCTGCCTCTTCCAGATTCAGCAGGGCAGTGGCCAGAAAATGCAGACGTTCTGCTTCTGTTTTCCGGTTCTCTGCGTGAAAATCCGACAAAATCTCTGCTGCCGGCTCGTACTCTTCTGTGTCGATACAGAGGATGGCCAGCCGGACTTTTTCCTCCGGATCTGCCGTACCGTCCTCTGCTTTTTTCAGCAGAAGCGCTTTCTGCTTCTGCTGAATTTCTTCCTCCAGCGCCTTTCCGCGAGGATTGTAGCGGTCCCGGGCAAGGACTTCGTTTATCTGGCTTTCCGCCTCATCATAATCTCCGGTTCTGAGATATGATTCTGCCAGACCGGTTCTTGCCCATACGGACTCGCTGTGGACTTCCAGCGCTCTGGCAAACCGGGCTCTGGCATCATCACAGGATCCTTTTTCCAGAAGAACTTCTCCGGCCATGCAGCAGACCACAGGACTGCAGTCAAAGGCAGGATAGACCGTCTCGATGACTGCTGCTGCCAGATCGTACTGCTCGTTCATCAGATAAAGCTTTGCCTTTTCCACTGCCAGATACGGGTGCTGCACATCCATCTGCTCCATTCTGGAAACGGTGTCCCAGGCGGCATCCTGCTCGCCGCGGCTCACCTGGCCGGTCAAGGTATAGTAAAGGTTGATATAGCCGTCATAATCGGAATCAGGACTGCCTTCAAAGAGCGTGTACTCAAAACTTTCGAAGTCCCGGTGCAGCGGATCCAGCAGGATGGACTGCACGAAGTCCTCCGGATAGCAGATGAAAAGGCGGGAGGCATTCCCTTCAAAATCGAAAACGCCGTTCATGACGCGGATCACGCTGTCAGGAAGAAACCACCACTCCATCAGCATCCTCAGCAGGGCATCTTCTGCATCGGAAACCGTATCAATGCGGCGGCAGATCGGATCGGAGAATAGTTCTTCCCAGGATTCCGGACGGATCCGGGAGAAAAAATCCAGGTAGAGGGCCTGCAGCTTTTTCGTCCATCGATGTGCGGGATGACTTTCCGGCAGAAGGTCGCCGTAAAGGGCCTGAAAGGACGGATTCTCAGTCTGATCCGGCGGAAGGTCTTCTGTATCGGCTGCGCCGTGCCTGCCGCCGTTCCGTGCGTATTCCATAGCGCTTTCGTATGCCTGCCGAAGAGCCATGAACGCTTCCGGACTGTCCTCCGGATTTGTTTCGGCAAGCAGCGTGTGATAGGCTTTTTTAATTGTGGCAGCATCGGTGGTTGGTGCTATGCCGAGTCTGGACCAGTCTGTCATCATCGGTTTCCTCCTTCGGGTAAGAAAAAATAGCAATTATAATTCTATCATATATTTCGGGATACGTGTAGGTTACCGGTGGAATTTCCGTAAAAAATATGATATGATAAAGAGCACATGAACGAAGAAAAAACAGACCGGCAGATTTTGAAAAGAAAAAGGGGAGCATATGACAGAGGAAAATTTTCACGAACGAATACAGGATAAAATACAGGATAAAATACAGCTCAGCGATGAAAACGTGCTTCGGCTGGAAAAGGGAAAACGCGGACTGCTGAATGTGCTGTTCGGACGGACTACTGTGATTCTGCTGATGCTGCTGATCCAGATCGGCATGATCATGGCAGTGTATCACTGGCTGGAGCAGTATGTGACCTATTTTTATATTATCAGCATTGCTGTCGCATTGTGCGTCTGCCTCCATATTTTAAATAAGGCGGGCGACCCGACGGTAAAACTGACCTGGATGATCATAGTCATGGCCATGCCGGTCTTCGGGGGAGCTCTGTATCTCTGGATTCAGATGGATATCGGCCACCGGATTCTGCACCGGCGGCTGGATCAGATCCTCGCTTCGACCAAAAACTACCTGCAGTCAGATCCGGATGTACTGGATGAGATCCGCAGTGAAAAACCGGATCTGTATGAACTGTCGGTCTATATGGACGCTTTTGGAGGATATCCGGTTTATCAGGGTTGCAAAGTGAAATATTTCCCGCAGGGAGAAGATAAATTCGAAGATCTTCTGGTGGAACTGGAAAAAGCCCGTGATTTTATCTTTCTAGAATACTTCATTGTGGATGAGGGATATATGTGGGGAAGAATTCTGGAGATTCTCAGCCGCAAGGTGCAGGAAGGCGTGGAAGTTCGCGTGATGTATGACGGGACCTGCGCTCTTTACAAACTTCCGTACAGCTATCCGAAAAAACTGGAAGCACTGGGCATCCGCTGCAAGATGTTTGCACCGTTGCGTCCAGCCGTTTCGACCCATTACAACAACCGGGACCACAGGAAGATCCTCGTGATTGACGGGCAGACCGCATATACGGGCGGCGTGAACCTGGCGGACGAATACATCAACCGGCGGACTCTGTACGGGCACTGGAAGGATACAGCGGTAAAGGTGCAGGGGGACGCAGTGAAAAGCTTCACACTGATGTTTCTGCAGATGTGGAATGTGGATGAGAAGACAGAACAGTATGACCGCTATCTGAACCGGGACTTCCATATCCTTCCACCGCAGAAGGGCTATGTGCTGCCGTATGGTGACAGCCCGCTGGATAACGAGCGTGTCGGAGAAATGGTTTATGAGGATATCCTGAATCGTGCAGAGCGGTATGTCCATATCATGACGCCGTATCTGATTCTGGACAATGAGATGATCACAGCACTGTCTTTTGCTGCAAAACGGGGAGTGGAAGTGCAGATTATTCTGCCGCACATTCCGGATAAGGAATATGCCTTTGCGCTGGCGAAGACGTATTACAGACAGCTGATGGCGGCGGGGGTGGAAATCTATGAATATCTGCCCGGGTTTGTTCATGCGAAAGTATTTGTATCAGATAATCAGAAGGCGGTGGTCGGTACGATTAACCTGGATTATCGAAGCCTGTATCATCATTTTGAGTGCGGCCTGTATATGCAGGATGTAGAAGAAATCGATAGGATTGAACTGGACTTCCGGACGACCAGGAGCAAATGCAAGCGTATGACGGTGGAAGATCTGAAAAAAGAAAAACCGGGTCGGCGTCTGAAAGGACTTCTTCTGAAAATTTTCGCACCGCTGATGTAGCGTCATTAAAAAAGTACTGTCCGGATTTCAGGAAAAGAAAGTAAAAATCCGGTAAGCTCACCAATCGGAGGAAATGTGAAGTACCGGAACCGATCCGTTTGCCTGGAGAAAAAAGAGGAGAATGCAGGAACTGTGGAGAAAAAGCGTGAAAAAAGGCGAAGAAAGAAATGGAATATTATTGAATGAATAGAATTAAATGGCACAAAAATCCGGTATTCGGTATAGAAAATCCCGAATACCGGATTTTTGTGCGTAAAACGAAGCGTTATCTCGAGCGAAAAAACGCAATATGGTCAGGTTTTGAACGATGTGATGCTTATGTGAAAATTACTTTAGAAATAAGTGAAAAATCAGTTTTAATCAGTATTAAGAACATTTAAGTGTATTTACATCATATAGTGTCAGCATGGACAAATCAGTGCAACCGTTGAAAATCAGTCATAGTTATAAAAATAAACTCCCTGGCATAAAAATTGCTATAATAATTAATACCTTATACGCGAAGACGCTGTGATGTCACGACAAATGGTTATGACATATCTGACTGATACGGCAGAACGCTATGAAAGAGGGTTAGTAAACTCTTGAAAATGTAGAGGAGGA
>JALEHL010000097.1 GCA_022770665.1 Bacillota bacterium | reverse complement strand
ATTATGGTAACTAAGAGCAAGGAGTGTGTGTCTGCCAATGAAGGATTACATAGAAGAAAGAGTGTTAGAGTTAGCACACTACATCATTACCACCAACTCCACGGTGCGGGCCGCCGCCAGAAAATTCCGGGTCAGCAAGTCTACCGTTCATAAAGACGTGACGGAGCGGCTCCTTGAACTGAATCCGGGCCTTGCCGCCGAGGTGAAAGAAGTTCTGGAATGCAACAAGGCCGAGCGTCACCTGCGGGGCGGCATGGCCACGAAGGAGAAGTACCAGCACTCCCGGGAAGCCGGAAGATGCGCCAGAGAAAAATAACGGCCTGCCGGCCGTTTTTCATTTTCCCGAATTCCGTTGCAAAAAAACGTCTGATGCGGTAGAATAAAAGCGGAGACTGAAAATTTTGGGAGGTAACATCGCCATGATCTATTTCAGAAGTGATTACAGTCTGGGGGCTCATCCGAAAGTGATGCAGGCTCTGCTGGACACAAATATGGAGCACACGGACGGCTACTGCCTAGACCGGTTCAGCGACGACTGCACGGAGATGATCCGACAATGGGTCGGCAAGCCGGATGCGGATGTCTATTATTTTGTAGGCGGCACGCCGACGAACACGACTACCATTTCCGCAGGGCTGAAACCGTATGAAGGCGTTATCGCGCCATCTACCGGCCACATCTATGTCCATGAAACCGGCTCCATCGAAGCGAACGGTCACCGGACCTTCGGGATGCCGACGCCGGACGGAAAGCTGCGGCCTTCCGATATCGAGACCTGCCTGCTTCATCATGAGGATGAGCATACGGTCATTCCGAAAATGGTCTACATCACCCACCCGACCGAAAACGGCGGGGTTTATACGAAAGCAGAGCTTACGGCGCTCAGTCAGTGCTGCCGGAAACACGATCTGACCTTATACATGGATGGTGCACGTCTGGGAACTGCCTTGACCTGGCCGACCAACGATCTGGAGATTACCGAAATCGCGGATCTGGTGGATGCATTCTATATCGGCGGAACTAAGATCGGCGCCCTGTTCGGGGAGGCCCTTGTGGTGGTTCATCCGGAGAAGTTCGACGACCACTTCCGCTACATGATCAAACGGCAGTGCGGGCTGCTGGCCAAGGGCCGCCTGATCCCGGTGCAGCTGAAAGCTCTCTTTGAAGGTGGAGAGAATTCCCTGTACTACGAGCTGTCCCGCCACGAAAATGATCTGGCCATCAAGCTGGCACAGGGGGTAACCGGCGCCGGATACCGGCTCTGGATCCCGCACCAGACCAACCAGGTTTTCGTGATCATGCCGAACGACCAGATTGCGGAACTGGAGAAGGACTTCTTCTTCTACACCTGGTGTCCGTATGACGAAAACAATTCTGTCATCCGTCTGGTCATCAGCTGGGGCTCCACGGAAGAGGATGTGCAGGCCTTCCTGAAGGCGATCTGACGTTTGTATAAAGAACACAGCAGCGAAGAGGGGTGCCGCCCGAATAACGGTTATTTTCCGTTAATGCGGCACCCCTCTTCGCGTTTTATTTTCCGGATACCCCGCCTGTTCCACATCCGGTCCACATCCGGTCCCGTTTCTTAACCGGCTGTCAGCCGATTGTTAACCGATTTCGCGAAAATCATTTTTCAGGTTAATATGTTCCCGCCGTTCCGGGACAGAATCCCCGCAAACGGAGATGAAAATAAACCGATTTGACGAAATATCCTTTTAAAGGTTAACTTTTTTCTGCCGAATTCGCCGGACAAAGGCTTTTCCTGCGTTTTCCGTTAACCCGTCCGGCAAAAAACAAGCAAATTGGTTAATCCGCCGCGAATCCGGCCGCTAACCCTGCCGCGAATCCGGCGTCAGTCCGTTTTCCTCGCGCTACCTTCTACTTCCACTTCTTCTGTTCCCAGCCGGATCGCTGCGATCTGGTCCACATCCAGCGGCATGGACCACTGATAACACATCAGCCAGCTGCCGTCTTCCTGCTCCTTGCCGGAACCGCCGGTGATGCTCACCTGCCCGCCGTTCTTCAGAATCGCGGTCGGCATTTCACTCTGGACGTTTTCTGCCTCCAGATCACTGCTTGCGATGTAGCGGATGCCTACCGAATTGATCTCCATGTCTTCAATGCGGACTGCAGCAGTCTTTTCGCCGCCCGGCACTGTAAACTCCGTATCGAAATCATTCGGCTTCAGGGTCCTTCCCGTTTCCGTCAGCGGCACGGTAAATTCCAGAGTCCAGTCTCCGTCCTGCAGCAGCTTCTGCCTCTCTGCATCTGTCGGATGCTCCATGAAATCAGACAGTTTCAGGGTGAATGCCGCATCCTGGCCGGAAACCTGCTGCAGCAGATCCGGATTGATCTGGCCGTCAATGAGGATTCTGGCTCTGCTTTCGTCGCCGGAAGCATCCGTTACAGCCCCCCAGCCCCAGGACAGATTTTCCATAGTCTCCGACTGAACCTCCACCTGGCTTTCGGCGAACCCGTAAGCCTCATCCGGATTCAGCTTCACCCCTTCTGCGTAAAGCATGATCCAGAAATATCCGTCACTGTAAGCGATGGAATCGGCTGTCACGGTCACATCGCCCACAGTCTGGCTCACACCCAGCGGCGTGGTGAGGCTGTCGATCACTGCCGTCTGTTCATCCCCCAGTGCCTGACCGTTCCAGGATTTCCAGCTGGTTTCAAACCAGTTTTTCAGGCCGTCGCCGCTGGATACTGCCAGGGCGGTTCCGCTGACCAGCACCACCAGCAGGCAGGCTGCCATCACCATGGAAAGTCTGCGCCGACCCCCTGCGCGGCGGCTCGCACTGCAGCTTCCTGTGCGGCTTCCTGTGCGGCTGCTCACATGGCTTTCGGCTGCGGCAGCGTCCACGTGTGTATTCAGAATCCGGCTCCGCACCCCTTCCGGCGTTCTTACCCGATCAAAGGTCTCTCCGTACATTTTCTTTATCTTACTGTCTTCCGTTTTCATTTCCATTCCTCTCCCAATACATTCTTCAGTTTCTCCCGTCCTCTGGCCAGCCGGGTCTGCACCGTGGACGGTCGGCTTCCCGTGATCTCCGCGATCTCCCGGACTGCATAGCCCTCATAATAGTACAGATACATGGGCAGACGGTACTTCACCGGCAGGTTCATCACCGCCTGAAACAGTTCCCGGTGCAGGCTGTCTGTCTCCGAAAAGCTTTCCATTGCGATCTCTGCAGCCATGTCGTCCATACCCGTTTCCCGTTTCCGGTGGGGTAGGGTGACCAGGCGTTTTGCCTCATTGACCGTCACCCGGACCAGCCAGTGCCGTGCATGATCCGGACTGTCGAATTCCGGCCCGGAGCGGTACAGACGGAGCAAAACATTCTGGGTCACGTCTTCTGCGTCTTCCGGGCGCTGTACTACATGCAGGGCGATCCGGTAGATCATATCCATATAGGTTTCGGCCAGAGCGGTAAACTCTTTTTCATTTTTCATCTGCAATACCTCTTCTCTCTGAAAGCGCTTTCACCAAGAATACCCGTCCCAGACGAAAAAAATCCCGCCGGAAAAAAACTTTTCTGAAAAAGATCCAGAAAAGTTTTCCGGCGGGCAGGGTTGGGCATATTTACTGCGGCAGGTTGCGGCCACTGTTCTTATATTTTTTCAGAAGCTTTTCCAGCTGCGGGTTGGAGCGCAGCTCTTCCTCCCGCACCTTCTGCTCATACGGGGTCAGCTTGTCCACATTCTTGATGTGCTTTCGGATTGGCTTCGGCATGAACGGCAGATAGATCAGAGGCGACACCAGAAGCATATCTGCCGCTGTCCAGAGCAGGATTCCTGCAAATACGCACCAGGTCTCCATGTGAAGGGCAACCGGTATGCAGACTGCCAGTGCACCGATCAGATACACGATGCTGGTCAGATACCATTTCTCCACCTTGCGGATGGCTGAAGAAAGCGCCTGGTCAAACCAGGTTCTCTTCAGGCTCGGCAGAATATATTTGGCAGCGCGGAACTGGACATTTGCCAGATAAACGCAGGCTTTAAAGTCATCAAACGTGGTCTTCTCCGGAGGGATCTCCTCCGCCGCCAGTTGGCCTTTCATATCGTCGTAACAGATCTGTGCGCGAATCACGGTTCCTTCACCCATGATGGTATATTCCGGCGTTTCCCCTTCCGCAAAATCCATTTCCAGAAGCTCTCCCTGACTCGCCATCACAGACTTTTCCCCGCAGGTCACCACAAAATATCCTTCATGGCAGTACAGCGCATGGGTTGACAGGGGCTTTTCCGTCGGCTGTGCCGGTCCGCACTGCAAAGCTGTCTGTTCCGGCATCAGCAGATCCAGATAGCCTTCATTTCCCTTTCGCACCATCAGGTTGAAATCTGTAATCTTCCCGAAACTGTGCGTATGATACGCCCCGTCGAACCGGTCCTGCTCCAGCGCCTTCAGCCTGGCCACCCGCTGGCCCTCGTGGCTGAGGACCACCTCACCTTCCAGAACCATCAGCACCCGGTCATAATCCGGAAGGCTGGAAAAATCGCTTTCCTCCTGCTCAATCACAGCAGAGGAAAGGCGCCATACAAAATTCCGCTCCAGGTATTTGCTCCCTGTCGGCCAGATGGCCATTTCCTTCGTTTCCCCGCCGGTCCAGCGGCTGACTCTGTAACTTTCCTGTTTATGCAGCTTGAAGTTCATCCCGCAGTTCCTCACTTTTCTATCGCTGATCTCAGTATACCATGAATCGGCCTTTCAGGCAAGAATACAGTATGACACCTTGCATTTTCTGTCGTAATATAGTAAAATAGAAGGTGAAATGTTAGCACTTTCTTAACAGGAATGTGATATGTTATATATCAGACTCCGGAACAGGAGATGAAAATGTATAGAACTGATGGTTACAGGGTCAGAGGAAATGACGCCATGTATGAGCTGATACCCTACATCATGCCCTACCGCTACGATGCGTCCAACTGCGTCAAAGTGGATATCGACCTGTCTCTGATGCAGGACTATGTGAAAGAATGCCGGAAGAAAGGGATCAGCATGAGTCACATGAGCATTATTATTGCCGGCGCCCTGCGTCTTGTTTCGCAGAATCCCTTTCTCAACCGGTTCTGCATGAACCGGAAAATTTATGCGCGGAACCACTTCTGTGTCTCTTTCGTGACGCTGCAGCCTGGAAAGTCCAGTGATACGGTGACAAAACTCTATTTTAATCTTGATGATGATATTTTCACTGTAAATAAAAAGGTGCAGGAGGCCATTGAAAAGACCCAGCAGCCTTCTTCTCAGAACGCACTGGATAAGCTGATGGCTTCCCTGCTGCGCGTTCCGTTTCTCGTAGGCGCTGCAGTGGGCGTACTGAAATTTCTGGATAAATATTTCACCCTGCCGTTTCCCATCGTGGATGCCAGTCCGTTCCACACCAGCCTCTTCATCACCAACCTGGCCTCGATCCGGACCAATGCCATCTACCATCATCTGTATGAATTCGGCACCACCGGCATCTTTATCGCCATGGGGCAGCCTGTGAAAAAACTGGTGAAAAACGGTGAAATGGTGGAAGAGCACAAAGTCATGGAGCTGGGAATCGTTACCGACGAGAGAATTGCCAACGGCCATTACTACGGCCGCTGCTTCCGTGAGCTGAACCGCTTCTACAAGGATCCGCACATTCTGGAAACGAAGCCGGAAACCATCGTCCATGATCCGGATATCCGAAAAGCGAATCCGAAATTTATTGTAAAATAGTGCCGAAAGTAGTAAGATGGAACTATCAGAATTTTCATCGAACCAGGAGGTTTATCAAGGAATGGACAGAAAAGAACAGGCACTTGCCTTACATAAACATGGATTTAACTGTGCACAGTCTGTGGCATGCAGCTTCTGCAACGTCATGGGAGCTGACCCGGAAACCACGTTCCGTCTGGCCGAACCCTTCGGTCTGGGCATGGGCGCCATGGAGACCTGCGGCGTGATCAGCGGCATGGCCATGGTTGTCGGCATGAACAAGAGCGACGGAGACATGGACAATCCAAAGACGAAACGGGAATGCTATCAGCTGATGCAGAATCTGATCGCCGAGTTTAAAGAGAAGAACGGCTCCATCGTCTGTCGCGAAATCAAGGGAGTCGATACCGGAAACGTGCTCCGCACCTGCGACGGCTGCATCGAAGACGCGGTAGAGCTGCTGGACAAGTACCTGCTGGGCCTGTAAACTGCACAGCACCTCGCTCGCTGCGGACATTCGAAAACATCAGGGTCCGGGATTTCTCGCGAAATTCCGGACCCGTTTTTTCATTGCGCAAATTGCAGCAGCATAAAGATTCATTCCAGTTTCTGCGGCAGCAGAAGACCAGCTTCCTCCATGATCCTGATAAATACCAGAAGGAAAAGCATCACACCGATTCCCACACGCAGTGAAACGGCCTTATTTGCAATAAGGAACAGCATTTCGCCCAGTACAACGAGAAGAAGCAGACCGTTCTGCACTTTTATTATGGTCCGGGGCAGGAACGGTTTTTTCTTCCTGTCTATATCAAGCCGCAGCCGCAGATTTTGCGACACAGCCACGTACAGAATCAGTTCCAGCACCAGCAGCGCTGCAAGTCCAAAGCAAATCACCGGCCACCCATGATCACCCGCCGACAAAGAAGTACATCCCTGCTCCGGCATGGACGTGCCCCGCATCTGCAAAATAATACCCTGGAAGGTGAACATCGCCGCCAGAACACCGGTAAAAATCGCTTCTTTACCAAACCTGGTCCGGTCGCGAACATCTTCGAAGCAGATTTTGTGCTCCCGTCGTGGAATATGCAGCTGCCCCGATGCTGACTCCGGCTCCTGCTGTATTTCTGCCTGATAGACTTCCAGCCTGTCTTTTTCTGCGATCTTCTCCCATCCCTGCTCCCTGAGAGCTGCCCGCAGCTCATCTTCCCTGCTTTTCACTCTGTCGGACGGCACCGCCACGCAAAACGCCTTTTTCCGGATCTCCTCGTCTTTCACAAACAACGCCCGGTAATCCCGCGTCAGCTTTTTCAGGCGATAGCCCTGTGATGCCATCTGCCGGATGAAGTCCTCCGCCTCCCGGCACATGGTCACATCGAAGTTCCAGTCCCTTACCCACGAATTTTTGTATATCAGTTTCTCCAGCATAATCTCATCCTCCCCCAAGAATCCAATACAAACATTACCCATACAAATCGTTGTCCTACGTTCAGAATAGCAGAGGTCTCATGCACTGTCAACCGGAATTCGCTACCGCCGATCCGCTTCCACCGAATATCACTGTTACGCCGAACGCCTGGCGCAGGTTATTCTATACTAACTTTCCTTTCAGTACAAGGAAATGCCGGGTTCCGCATGCCTGAGCCAGTCCGTCCGACATAATCCGACAGTTCTCGGCGATTTTCGGCATCTTTCGACAAAATCCGCACTCCCGGCGATCATCCACTCCCGGCGATCATTCGCCCGCCCGGCGGCCCGGCTCAGGGCACGCAAAAGCCCGCCGGCGCAGTGCCGGCGGGCGAATGTCTGTCTGCTCATGCAACATGCAATATGCAGTATGTATCTGATTCCTTATTTCAGCGGAGCCAGGCCCAGGATCTCTCTTGCTTCTGCAGGAGTTGCAACTTCTCTGCCCAGCAGTTTTGCCAGCTGAACCACCTTTTCAACCATCTGGCCGTTAGACTGTGCCAGCACACCTTTTTCCATGTACAGATTATCTTCAAATCCGACTCTTACGTGGCCGCCCATTGCGATCGTAGCAGCTGCAATGTGCCATGCGTTCTTGCCCAGGCCGGTAGCCGTCCAGGTGGAGCCGGCCGGGATCGATTCAACCATAAATACTAGGTCACGAATGGTCGCGCTCATCTGTACGCCCAGTACGAAATCCCAGTGCAGAGGGTGAACCAGCAGGCCCTTCTTGTCAGCAACCTTCAGCGCAGTGTCGATCATGCCCTTGTCGAATACTTCCAGTTCCGGCTTGATTCCTCTTTCCTTCAGGATCTTTGCGAAATTCACGATGGTGTTGTCTGTATTGGTGAAGACTTCATCACCGCCGAAGTTGCAGGTGCCGCAGTCCAGAGTCGCCATTTCCGGTGTCGGAACGACTTCAGTAGACTGTAATCTTTCCAGATCGGTCATGCCCACTGCACCGCCGGTGGAAGGCTGAATGATGACGTCCGGGCATTCCTTTCTGATGGCGTCGATGCATTCCTGGAATCTGCCCTTGTCCTGGGTCGGTGTGCCGTCATCCCATCTTACATGGAGATGAATCAGAGCTGCACCGGCATCATATGCGGATTTTGCTTCTCTTACGATTTCTTCTACAGTGTAAGGAACGTTCGGATTCTGTTCCTTGGTTACTTCTGCGCCGCAAATACATGCGCTGATGATAAGTTTGTCCATTTCTCTACACTCCTCTTAACATTATAATTATAATTATATATACAGATGCTGCGGGTTACACCCATCCTGTTTTCGGAATCACCTGCAGCAGATCACATCTGCCGGAGGTTCTGAATCCCGCACTTATTTTTATTATACCACTAAAGATCCCGATGTTCAAGTGTTACACGACGGCCTTCCTCACGAAAAATTCTCGCCATTTCATTGGCTACAGCGACGGAGCGGTGATGGCCGCCGGTACAGCCGAACGCAATCCGCAGGCTGTATTTTCCCTCTTTGATGTAGCAGGGGATCAGGCGGGCAAGCATGGTGTGGAGCGAATCGATGAATTCCTTTGTCACACGATGTTTCAGCACATACTGCGCTACTTTTTTATTATTGCCGGTGAGATTTTTCAGACTTGGCACATAGTACGGATTGGGAATAAACCGGACATCCATGACAATATCCGCTTCCTGCGGCACACCTTTCTTAAATCCGAAAGACTGTATATCAATCAGGAAGGAATCCTGTTCCTTTCCGTCGTTAAACAGGTTGTCCAGCTGCGCATTAAATTCCGCCACTTTCAGAAAAGATGTGTCAATGATGTACGTGGCCTGGCTGCGAAGGCCGGAAAGCATCTCCCGTTCTTTGGCAATGATCTCCCGGGAAATCGGCGCCATGCTGAGGGGATGCACCCGCCTGTTTTCCTTGTATCGGCGAATGAGCGTCTCATCCGATGCTTCAATATACAGGATTTTAAAATCCAGATTCCTGTCGCTGGCCAGCGCGCCTACGATGTCGCCGATCCCGCCCAGGAACTGGCCGCCCCGAATGTCAATGACAAATGCAGCTTTGGTGATCTCACTGTTTCCGCTCAGTGCCAGGTCGATAAAGTTCTTGATCAGTGCCGGCGGCATGTTGTCAATACAATAGTAGTCACGGTCTTCAAACCAGTCTGCCGCTTTGGTTTTTCCCGCCCCCGAAAGGCCGGTGATGATTACAACCTCCATGGTTCCTCACTTTCCGTTATCTGTGGTCTTCCTGCTTCTGCTTCTTTTCGATGTTCACGATTCTTCCCGGATCCAGGCCCGCCTCCAGCGCTCTGGCCAGAGATCCCTCGAAAGATCCCACCGCTTCCGGCACATGGGCGTCGCTGCCGATGATAAACTTCACGTCATACTCTGCCGCAATCCGGATCTCCTCCACCGTGAGATGCTGATGTTTCATGTTGATCTCCATGAGGGTTCCCGTATCTGCACAGGCCCTGGCGATATCTTCCATGTCAAACGGCCCCTTGTCGCCCGGATGCGTCAGCACATTGATCTGATTGTGATACAGAGCATCCAGAATCATCGACGTATTCTTCACCTTCAGCGTGGAGTCTCCGCGAAACAGGCCCGTATGACTGCTGATCCAGTTGGGCACACAGCCCGCACCCGTCAGACCGAAATGATATCCTGCCAGAATAATATCAAACTGCGCTTTGTCCTCATCCGTCAGATCCAGGTACGGCTCCCGCCGCTTCGTGTTTGCCTCGATGCCCAGCAAAACTTTCACATCGGGGTATACGGTTTCCAGTCTGCGGATCTCGTTCCGGATCTCTTCGACTTTTTTCATGTCAAATCCGTAGGTCAGATGTCCCGGCCCGTGATCGGTGATGGCGATAGCCGACAGGCCTTTCTCATGGGCTGCACGGACATTATCCTCAATCGTTCCCTTGCCATGGGAATAGATCGTATGGGTGTGGTAATCATAGACCATACGGTAATCTTCCGCCATCTGAAGCCAGCTTCTGCTGCTGTTTTCTTTTCTGTCCATTTTATCCAACGATCCGCACCTCCGGTTCCAGCTTCACACCGGATTTCTCATAGACGGTATTCTGCACCAGTGCGATCAGATCCAGAATGTCGGTGGCTGTCGCACCGCCGGTGTTGATAATAAAGCCGCTGTGAAGAACCGACACCTGCGCGCCTCCCACGGAGACGCCCTTCAGTCCCGCGTCCTCAATCAGTTTCCCGGCAAAATATCCTTCCGGCCGTTTGAATGTGCTGCCGGCGCTCGGATACTGGACCGGCTGTTTTCTGTTGCGCTGTTCTGTCAGTTCTTTCATTTTCCCGGCGATTTCCTCTCTGTTTCCCGGCGCAAGCTGCAGCACTGCTTCAGTAACGATATATCCGTTTTCCGCCAGAATGCTGCGGCGATAGCCCAGCTGAAGCTCTTCGGCCGAAAATTCCCGCACCGTTCTTCCGTCCGGCGAAACCGCCCGGACGGAAACCAGCACATCTTTCATTTCTCCGCCGTATGCTCCGGCATTCATAAACACCGCGCCGCCCAGACTTCCCGGGAGTCCCGACGCGAATTCAAATCCCGTCAGAGATGCCGAGAGAATATATTTTGCGAGGGAGGAAAGGAGCATGGCCGCGCCGCAGCGGATCCGGCCTCCGCCCAGATTTTGCGCCGACCCGAATCCCTGCGCAGAAAGCTTGACCACCACGCCCGGATAGCCGCTGTCGCGAAACAGCGTGTTCGAGCCGTTTCCAAGAAGCAGGACCGGCACACGGCACCCCGCCGCATCCTCCAGGATCTGCCTCAGTTCTTCCTCCGACGCCGCGCTTGCCAGCGCAGCAGCACGGCCTCCGGCCTTAAAGGATGTATGACTGCTCATCGGTTCGTCGGTCAGAACCTCAATCTTCTGATTTTTCCACCGGTCTGCCAGTGTCTCCACTGTCCGGATTACATCTTTCTTTTCCAAAAATATCCTCCTTGTTGATCTTATATTTGCCGAATTCTTCGTACAGCACCGTATCGGTCGGATGCCCTTTCGCCGCCAGACGGTTATTGATAAACCGTGTCACATAAGTATACAGGACAGCAAAGCAAGGTACGCCCAGGATCATGCCGGCAAATCCGAAAAGCCCGCCTCCGACGATGATGGCGAACATGACCCAGAAACTTGCCAGGCCCGTTGTATCGCCCAGAATCTTCGGTCCGATAATATTGCCGTCCACCTGCTGCAGCACCAGAACAAGAATCAGGAATTTCAGTGCCGCAATCGGATCCACGATCAGAAGCAGGATCAGAGAAGGAATCGCACCGATAAACGGGCCGAAAAACGGAATGATATTTGTCAGTCCCACGATTACACTGATCAGCATCGTCAGCGGCAGCTTCAGAAGGCTCATGCAGAGGAAGCAGATCACGCCGATAATAATGGAATCGATGATCTTGCCGTTGATAAAGCCGCCAAACGTCCGGTTGGTCAGATGACCCAGCTCGAAGATATCTTCCGCTTTCTGCGGATTGAACAGGGCTAGGATCGCCTTTCGCGCCTGCGCCTGAAACATTTCCTTGCTGTTCAGAATATAGACGCAGATGATCAGCGCCACGAACCCGTCAAAAATCAGATTGACTGTGCTGATCACACCGACAGACACGCCGTTCAGCACCATATCTACAGCCGGTCTGGCCTGCTCCTGGAACCATTTCAGAAATTTGTCCGTCAGGCTTTCCAGATTTCCCTGCAGCAGGGAAACCAGCTTCGGATTTTGCTGGATATTCTCCACAAACCAGTTGTTCGCACGGCGCACGGTATCCGGCAGCTGCCCGATGATACCCAGAATGCTGTCGATAAGGTCCGGAATCACCAGTACCAGAAAGCCCACAATCAGACCGATCAGTGTCGCCAGCGCAGTGACAGTCGCCAGAACACGTGAAATCCGGTAAGCGCGCACCTTTGACTTCATGTGATTTTCCAGCGGATGATAGAGATGTCTGACAACCCAGTTGTAGATCGGGCAGAGAAGATAGGCCAGAATGATCCCCACATAAAACGGGTTCAGGATGTCGTTGATCGTATGAATTCCTTCCCGCAGGCTGTCTGTATTATGTACTGCAAACCAGGTGCAGATCAGCGCCACGCCCACAGCAAACAATGTAAGTCCTTCTTTTACATATTTATTTGTGATTTTTACTTTCATTCTGCGATTCCCCCGGTTCGTTATATCCTGTCAGCTGCATCATCAGTTCCAGACGGCTGTACACGGCTCCGGTCAGCGACTCGGCCAGCTTTCCGCTGCTCCCGCCGGAAAGATATGTGATAATCTGCGCATTGTACTCCTGCTCGGAAAGATCCAGTGCTGCCATCGGGCAGCCGCTGCGCACAATCATATAGTACATCGCCGCCCGGGCAAGGGCTGGACTTTCTTCTGTATAGGGATAGATTTCTATGATCCGGTTATGCACGCGTGCTGCTTTCAGGAACGGATTTTCTCCTGTCTCCGATTTCCCCGCAAAATCCGCAAGTTCTTTCATCGCCTCCGGAATGTCTGAGGGTATCATGGGATTGTAGCCGTACTCCAGCAGTACAGGGTTTCCCTTCCGGAAATCCGCTCCGGCATCTCCTGTCAGGATCCCGTGCATGTCCCGGATCATCTGCAGAGAAAGATCCGATCTCATGTCCGCCATCCTGTAAATATAGTTTCGCAGTTCTGCAAGGCGCTGCATCATCATGTGATCTGCAACCGTCGCATGAAGAATGCATTCTCCCTCCAAGATCGCATCCACATCGGCGGGTGTCAGAACGCTGCCGGACATCCGGAAATTCATGGACAGCCATTCCCGGTTTTCCAGATCATTCAGATAGGATCGCACTTCCGGTGCAAATGGTCGGCGATTCTGCAGTATGACCAGTTTCTTTCGGATTTCTCTCAGCACTGTATCCACCGTCTCTTTCTGATTATTCCTCTTTTCTTTTTATTTTATCATACAATTCCGTTTTTTTCTATGTTATACTTAGAAGTATGTAAGGAGGATTTTAAAAAAATGCAGATACTGGTTCTGAGTGATACCCACGGCGACACGTCCCGTGCCTGCCAGGTTTATGATAAGCTGATCCGGCAGGGCCCGGTGGACCTGATCATCCACTGCGGTGATTATTATAAAGATGCGATCTTCCTCGGCGAGCGGACCGGCGCGCCGGTAGCCTGGGTAAAGGGCAACACCGACGGATCCTTCAGCGACCGCGACTATATTATCGTCGACACGGAATGCGGCAGCCTGCTGGTAACCCACGGTCACATGGAGAATGTAGACTTCAGTCAGCAGAATCTGTTTTATAAAGCGCAGGAGAATGACTGTATCGCAGCAGTCTACGGGCATACGCACCGTGCTGTCTCCACAGAGACCGGGGGCATCCACCTGTTTAATCCCGGCAGTCTGACCCGGCCCCGGGACGGTTCAGGAGGCACGTTCGGCTTGATCACCACCGGCCCTGACTTTTTCCGCGGCCGCATCTGCCGCTACGATGCCTTCATGAAAGATACCGGCAGCAGTGCAGATAGCAGCGGGTCCAGCAACGGCAAACCGAAAGTGCAGGGCGGCTATCTCCGGGGACTGATGAATTACAGCGACCGGTTCTGAGAATGGAGAAAATCATGATATATCACGAAAACACTTCAGCGCCGGATGAAAAAATCCTCCGCCAGCGGCTGACCGCTCTCGCAGAAGACAGCTGCATCCGGCAGAAAGATACCACCAACGGCATGATGGCTCCGGAATTTCTGGATGTGGATCCGGCAGCCGACACTGCTGTGTTCCGTTACATCGTCCAGCCATGGGAGGCTAACCGGGTGGGCGGGCTTCACGGCGGCATTATGGCTTCCATGCTTGACCATGCCTGCGGCCTGACTGCTTCGGCATGGCTGGGCCACTGGGCACCAACCATGTCCATCAGCATCGACTATATCCGGCCTGCAGAGATCGGAGACCGTCTTCTGGCTGTCGCCACCGTAGTCTCTTTCGGCCGCCATCTGATCCGCGTGCGCGGAGAACTGCGCCGGGAGCAAACGGGAAAAGTGGTTGCAGCCTGCAGCGCCACATTTTTTAACAAGGAGGTATGACCGATGGAACAGAAATACGAAGATCAGGAGCACATCCGGGATGTGCAGATCCGGGAGGATCACATCCACCAGGAGCTGATTCCCCGGGCCGCAAGCTTCTTTAAAGTGGTCGGCGACGAGACCCGCATGAAAATTCTCTGCACCATCGCCCGGGAAGAACTCTGTGTCAACGATATCGCAGAAAAAGTGGCCATGACCAAATCTGCGGTATCCCATCAGCTGAAGCTTCTGAAAGACGAGGATCTGGTCAAGTCCCGCCGTGATGGCAAAAATATCTTCTATTCTCTGGACGACCAGCACGTGCTGGATATCATCGAGATCGCCTTCACCCACATCGAGCACAAACGTCATGGAGAGGACTGCACCTGCAGCTGCTGCCTGGGTGAGGAATAGAGAGCGACGGCCTGGAGGCGGCGATTTGGAAATGCGCAAGGCAAAAGGGACGCCAAACGAACTGTTTCAGAGCCATTGGCGTCCTTTTTTGCTTGCAGCCGCCAGCTTTGTCAGGAAAAATTAAGAAATTCCTATCGAAATCTTAATGTTCGCTTAACGCGATATTAAGAATCCTTCTGTATGCTGAAGATATCAAACGAAAGGGGTAATCGTATGAATATCTTAATTCTCACAGGACGCTTCGGCATGGGACATATCAAGACTGCCGGCGCCATCGCAGAGCAGCTGCAGGATGCATCGCCCGACGTACGGGTGGACACGGTGGATTTTCTGGAATTTCTGTTTCCCACGCTGTCCTCCGGGATTTACAAAGGATTTCAGCTTCTGGTCTCTCGCTGTTCCGGCCTTTACAATGACCTGAACCGGATCGCCGGCAGGTATGGCGACGTGCCGATGAAGAACGCGCTTCTTCGCAAAATCGATCATCTCCTGTCTCTCTATCAGCCGGACCTGATCATTGCCACGCTGCCCATCTGCGGCCAGTATCTCTCCGCCTACAAGATGCGGCGCTGCTGCCGGATTCCGATGTATACATATATCACAGATATTACAGTCCACGAGGAATGGCTGTCTTCGGGCACGGATCTGTATTTTGTCGGGGATGAAAGCACCCGCAACGCGCTGCTCAGCCGGGGCATTCCATCCGGCAAAATCCTTGTGACCGGCATTCCGGTCAGCCAGGCGTTCCATCGTGCAGGGGATTTGAAAACAAAAACAGCGAAAAAGTCAGAAACGGCAGGAAGGGCAGAAAATCCGTCCGTGGAAAGGAAACATCTTCTGGTCATGGGCGGCGGTCTGGGTCTGATTCCGGGCGGGCTGCGGTTTTTGCAGGATCTGAGCCGCAGCCCGAAGCTGTCCATCACTCTCATCGCAGGGTCCAATCAGAAACTGGCAGAGCAGGTTCGTGCCGCCTGTCCCGCCGTACGGACACTGGGCTTTACAGACCAGGTGGTCCGGTATATGCAGCAGGCCGACCTGCTGATCACCAAGCCAGGCGGGATCACCACCTTTGAGGCCATCGCCTCCCGCACGCCGCTATATGTGGTCTGTCCCTTCCTGGAACAGGAAAAAGGCAACGCTCACTTCATTGAAAATACAGGGATCGGCCGTGTCCTCTGGGAAAAAAACGGAGATATCGGAGCAGACCTTCTCTCCCTGCTTTTCGATACGAATCGTCTATCTGCGATGAAAGAGAATATGGAACGGCTGTCCGCCTCCTTGCTTCCGGTCAGCCCGCTGGACTGCTATCTGTCGCAGACGCAAAGAAGTCCACTGGAAGCGATGAATCCGCGGCCAGAAATGACTGTCACGAAAATGCAGACCTCTGCCTCTGCCGCTGCCCGGGAGGTCTGTCCATGCTGAAGCACACAGACAGCCGCCCGGGCAGACAGCCGGACACCCACACAGACAAACAGCCGATTCTCTGCCTGACCTTTGACGACGGACCGGATCCGGTTTACACACCGCAGCTTCTGGACCTGCTGGATCACTGGCAGATTCCGGCCGCCTTCTTCGTGGTAGGCCGCCAGGCGGCGGCTCACCCGGATCTTCTGCACCGCATGGAGGCCTCCGGCCACACCGTCGGCCTCCATTCCAATATCCACAAAAGCGCATACCTCATGGGACCGCGCCATACTGCAGAAGATTTTCTCCAGTCCATCGAAGCGCTCCACGCTGCAGGGATCCGTCCGAAATACTACCGGCCGCCCTGGGGTCATTCCACGCCCGCCAGCCGCAGGCTGGCCGGGCAGCACGGGCTCACTCCGGTCTACTGGGATGTGATGGCGCAGGACTGGAAGGCAGCAATCACGGAAGAGGAAATCCTGCGCAGGCTGCTGATCCGGACCGGCGCAGTAGAAGGCGAACCCGCGGCGGAAGGCGAACCCGCGGCGGAAAGGTCGCGGACAGCACAGCCCGCAGCTGAGAGGCCCGCGGCTGACTGTATCCCTGTGGCAAGGCCCGGCGCCATCGTGTGCCTGCACGATGGTCGGGGGCGTCGGCAGGCGCCCCAGCGCATGGTACATGCGCTGGGGCGGGCCGTGGAAACATGGAAAGCCGAAGGATTTTGCTTCGTCACACTAGATGAGTACCTGTCCGTTTATCCGGAAAAAGCAGCATGGAGGAAGGGCTTATGAATGACGAAATCATTTCGCCGCGTAAAAGAGACCGCGGCAGGAACGCCGTTCTGCAGGTTCTTAAGGGCGGCGGCCTATTTGTGCTGCTGGCCGCCGCCACAGCATGGCTGATTCTGCGGGAGTATCCACTGGATGAAATGCTGACTGCCTGCGGCAACGCGCGGCCTGCCTGGCTGCTGGCCGCCGTACTGATGATGGGACTGTTTTTCTCCTGTGAGGCGATCAATCTTGGCCGGGGCCTGCAGCTGTCGGGCGGCCGTCCGGGAAAACGTCGGCTGCTGTTTTATGCGCTGACCGGCTTTTTCTTCAGCTCCATCACGCCGTCCGCCTCCGGCGGACAGCCGATGCAGCTTTACTACATGCACCGGGACGGCATTCCAGCATCACGGGGCATCCTGGCGCTGCTGACGGAGCTTGCTTCCTTCCAGACCGCCGCAGTAATGCTGGCTGTGGGAGGCGCAGGACTCTATTTTCTGCATGGCAGACCCGCTGCGGGACTTGTTTCCGGCGAGAGCGCTGCAGGACTTGCCGGCAGCACTGGTTTCTCCGGCTACGACGGCATTGCCTGGCTCTTTGTGGTCGGAGTGGGCCTGAACCTGCTGATTCTGACGGGGCTGCTGCTCCTTCTGTTTTCCCGCCGTGCCGTAAGAGCTGTCCTCGCAGCGGCTTTCCACCTGCCCCGGCTGTCTGATGGGCAGCGGCGGCAGCTGCTGCGCAGCGCAGCTGCCTGGCGCAGGGCGTCCTCTGCCCTGCGAAGATCCCCCCGGACTGCCATAAAGCTGGTCAGCACATCAGCGATTCAGCTTTGCGGATTTTGCGCAGTGCCATGGCTGATCGCCCAAAGCCTTTCTGTAGAAGGGCTGAGCCTGCCCCTGACCATGGGAACCCAGGCCATGCTTTACGTGTCGGTGTCATCACTGCCGCTACCGGGCAGCGTAGGGGTGACAGAAGGTGGTTTTTCTGTGCTGTTTCAGGGGATGTTTCCGCCGGCGCTTCTGGGCTGCGCCATGATTCTCAGCCGACTTGCTTCCTTTTATGTTCCGCTGGCGGTCAGCGGACTTGGCATTCTGACAATGAAAAATGACGCAGGCTGAAGATTTCTTTCTTCATTTGCGTCATCTTTCTATGTCTGTATTCTGTTTTCTCCTCTGCACGCGAAGTTTCACCTGTCACTGCAGATGAAATCCCATTCTTTTTTCAATTTCCGCTGCACCTGCAAGGACTGCATCCCGGATCGCGTTCACGCCCTTTCCCCGTTTCATGCGGCTGGCAGGGCCAGATACGCTGATACCGGCGATCATTTTCCCATCTCTGTCCCGGATCGGCGCCGCTACGCAAAGCAGGCCATACTCGTATTCCTCGTTATCCAGGCTGTAGCCGTTCTGGCGGATCTGCTGTAGTTCCGCCTTCATTTCCGCCTCGGTGGTAATGGTGCAGTCCGTCTTCTGTTCCGGTTTCATACGCTGGAAATAGTCATGGAGCTGTTCCTCCGTCATTTCAGTGAGAAAGAGCTTGCCCATGCCCGAGCAATACAGGTCAAAGACCGGCTGCAAACCCAGTACCAGAAGTGAGGCCTGTCCCTGCACGTTTTCCAAGATCAGCACGCGATCCTCGAAGCAGGTGCCCAGGTTGACACCTTCTCCTGTTTCTTCGGCGACCCGTTCCATCACAGGTCGGGCGATTTCTTCGATTTTCAGCTTGCCGGCCACCTGCTTTCCTGCCTGCAGGAAGAACAGTCCCAAGCGGTACCGGTCGCTGGCTTCGTCTTTCTGAATCCAGTTCCAGCTCTGCAGGGTATATAACACGCGGAAGATGGTGGATTTAGACATGCCGGTCTGCCGCGCAATTTCGGAAATGCCGGCTTCTCCCCCTTCTTTGGAAATGATGTCCACCACCTGACATGCTTTTTCGATCATCGGTATGGTATTGTAATTTTCTTTCTCACTCATGATGCATCACTCTTTTCTGACTTTGCTGCCCGTGGGGACGAGTTCTCTGCCCTCTCGGACAATGTTTCTGCCGTGAGGACGATGTTCTCACTTCAGTCCTCGTCGACAATGTCAGTTTACCACAACACCGTTATCCCGTCAAAGGGTATCGCCCGTCAAGATCTATCGTTTCTTCCCCCACACGGCAAACAGGAGCCGCCGTATTCCGGCAGCCCCTGTTTGCGTAGTTTGGGTAATTTGGGTAAATTGGGTATATGTGTATGATTTATGTATTTTTCAGGTGCACAGAAATTCCTGCCGGAATTTCTG
Source organism: Bacillota bacterium (assembly GCA_022770665.1). GTDB lineage: Bacteria > Bacillota > Clostridia > Peptostreptococcales > Anaerovoracaceae > RGIG7179. The sequence goes on along the minus strand of JALEHL010000097.1, from coordinate 1,309 downwards.
CTTTTTACTGGAAAAGCTCCATTTTTTCAATCCGGTCAAAAACCTCTTTCAGCTTGTCCACGCCCACCGTGCAGGCCAGTCGGAGATACCCTTCTCCACAGGCACCGAAGGTGTCACCCGGCAGCGTCAGCACATGGGCCTCCTTCAGAATCCGGTCCGCGGCCTCCACCGAAGTCAGCCCCGTCTCCTTGATATTCACAAAGAGATAGAAGGTTCCTCTGGCTTCCATAACAGACATCTTCGGAATCGCGTTAATCCGCTCAATGGCATAGCAGACACGTTTCTTGTATTCTTCAATCATCGGCGGCTGGATCCGCTTCCGGTCACGGATGGCGTAGATCGCAGCCCGCTGGGATACGGACGGCGCTGTGAACACCACGTTTTCGTTGATGGTCTGAATCGTCGAGATCAGATAATCCGGTGCGATGATATTGCCCACACGCCAGCCGGTCATGGTGAAATTCTTCGAGAACGAGTTAATGGTGATGGTTCTCTCCCGCATGCCCGGCAGGGACATGATCGGTATGAATTCCTCTGCATAGCTGAAACTGCCGTAAATATCATCGGCAATCACCAGCAGGTCATAACGCTTTGCGATCTCCGCCACCTTCTCCAGAGACTCCCTGTTGAAGCAGTTTCCCGTCGGATTGTTCGGTGTATTGATGACGATGGCCTTGGTCCGCTCTGTGATCAGGCCCTCCAGTCTTTCCAGATTGACCTGAAAGCCTTCCTCCTCATAGGTGTCCAGCACCACAGGAATTCCTCTGGCCAGCTCGATCTGCTGCGGATACGGCGTGAAATACGGTGCATGGATGATGACTTCATCCCCGTCATCCAGAATGGCTTCCAGCGCAAGATACATGGCCAGACATCCGCTGGCCGTGACGAAGATTTCCTTATCTTCCACTTCCAGACCGTAATCTTCCCGGTACATCTGCGCGATGGCTGCCTTCAGTTCCGGGTCGCCGCTGAAATCCGTATATTTCGTATGACCTGCCAGAGCATCTGCCATAGCATGCTCGATGACCTGTGCATCGGTGATCAGGTCCGGATCCCCCAGACTCAGATTGATACAGTCGTCAAAACTCTTTGCCAGAGCATCCGACTGCCCCATGGCAGTGCTGGTGTCTTTCCAGTACCGCTTGGAAATAAATTTATGTTTCATAATTCTCGCTTCCTTTTTATGTCATTGTGCTGTGCCTTTATTCTATCACAATCCGCTCTAATATACCATATTGGCGATCAGAGTGATGACACCGGAAATCACGATGACGATCATCATGAAGCACGGCAGATACTGACCGATGGC
>JALEHL010000025.1 GCA_022770665.1 Bacillota bacterium | reverse complement strand
CAGCGCAAAAGGACGCCAACCGACTATTTTCAGTAGGGGTCAAAATGATTGTTTGGCGTCCTTTTTCCTTTGCGGAAACTCTGCGGCGAGCTTCGACGCTTCTTCAGGTCAGCAAAACACATTTTTCCCGCGTTACCGCCGGCTAAACGCATCGATGGCTTCTGCCAGATTCTTCACTCCGATCACCCGGCAGCCCGCTGTGCGCCGTTCTCCGGCTCCAGCCCTGCCGCCAGTCGTGACGGTTCCGCCGACTGCACCAGTTCCGCCGCCGGCTTCTGCCCGCAGTTTTTCCGCGTTCCGCAGCGGCATGATGACCTGCTCATAACCCATGCGGGCAGCTTCCTTCCAGATTTTTTCTGTATTCTGCACAGAACGCAGCTCGCCAGTCAGCCCGATCTCACCAATGGCCAGAGTCCTCTTCGAAGCCGCCACACTTTTATAAGAAGAATAAATTGCCAGAGCCACAGCCAGATCCGGAGAAGTTCCCTCCGGCCGCATGCCGCCTGCCACATTGATGTAGACGTCCTGATTCAGAAGCTGCAGCCCTGCTTTTTTCTCCAGAACTGCCAGTATCATATTGAGTCTGGTGTTGTCAATGCCCACGGAGGTCCGCCGTGCGAACCCCACATTGGCCGGACTCACCAGTGCCTGAATTTCAAACATGACCGGTCGGCTTCCCTCATAGACGGAAGTTGCCACGGAGCCTTCCAGCTTATCTTCACAATTCTCCAGAAAGGTGCCGGAAATGTCGGTCAGTTCCGTCAGACCGTCGGCTTCCATCTGAAATGCACCGATCTCGCTGGTGGTTCCGAACCGGTTCTTAAACGCACGAAGAATCCGGAATTCATGATCCCGCTCTCCGGTGAAATTCAGCACGCAGTCCACCAGATGCTCCACGGTTTTCGGCCCTGCCAGATCTCCGCTTTTCGTCACGTGTGCCACGATAAAAATGGGAACGTTCCAGCTCTTTCCGATTTTCATCAGCTGGTTGCCGCACATCCGCACCTGGGATACACTGCCCGGTGCGGAATCCATCTGACTGCTGTACATGGTCTGAATCGAATCGATGATCAGAAAAGCCGGTTTCAAGTTCTGACATACCGTCTCCACATTCTCCATGTTCGTCTCCGCCAGGACATACAATTCTTCCGGTATGCCGCCGCACACCCGGTCCGCACGCATTTTGATCTGCTCCTCCGATTCCTCACCGGAAACATAAAGCACCGTACCGCCCTTCCTGGCGATATTGGCTGCAGTCTGTATGATCAGCGTCGATTTCCCGATGCCCGGCTCTCCGGAAATCAGCACCAGAGATCCCTGCACCAGACCGCCCCCCAGTACACGGTTCAGTTCTCCGATCCCGGTATCGATCCGTTCGTAATTGGCTGCGCCCACCTGTTTCAGTTTCGACGGTCTGGCCGTAGCGCTGGTTCTCCTGCGTGCATCACCGCCGGGCCCGGCTGATGCTGCTGCAGGCTCCGGCAGCACTTTTTCCTCAACGAAAGAATTCCACGCACCGCAGATACACTTTCCCATCCACTGCGGACTCTCGAATCCGCATTCCTGACAGACAAATACCGTTTTTCCTTTTTTCGTTGCCATCGTCGCGCCCCTTTTCCCTTCAATTTGCAAACATCTGTTCGCATCTATATTTTACAAAAAAACCGCCGGTTTGTCCAGCGGTTTTCCTGTATGCTAAGAAAGTCTGCCGATAAGAATCGGATCGGCGAAGTTGACTTTCTTATTTTCTCTATTTCTTCCAGCTGCTCTTCAGGCCTACGATCTCGTTGAAGACCGGGGTATCCTTTGTGAACAGTTTGCTGTCAGCGACATAGTAACCGTGGCGGAAGAACTGGAACCGCTCACCGGGTTCCGCTTCCAGCACAGAAGGCTCTGCCAGCGCATCGATCCGCTCCATCGTATTGGGATTCGGGGTGCCGTCTTCGTTCAGAAGATAATTGTACTTCCGAATCCGGATTGGCACTGCAGTCTTGGCATCCACGAAGTGGATGGTGCCCTTCACCTTGCGGCCTTCGAAGCCGGAGCCGCTCTTTGTCTCCGGATCATAGGTGCAGCGCAGTTCCCTGATGGAGCCGTCTTCGTTCTTCACCACTTCGTTGCAGGTGATGAAGTAAGCGCCCTTGAACCGGACCTCATTGCCGGGGAAGAGGCGGAAATACTTCTTCACAGGCACTTCCATAAAGTCCGCGCCGTCCACATACAGCTCTCTGGAGAACGGTACCTGCCGGGTGCCCATTTCCGGCACCTGCGCATTGTTTTCGATTGTGCACAGCTCGCTCTGGGTTTCCGGATAGTTGGTGATCACTACTTTGATCGGATCGAACACCACATTCCGGCTTTCGACTTTCTCTTTCAGGTCATCCCGGACACAGCCTTCCAGTACAGAATACTCAATCGTGCTGTTTGACTTGGCGACACCGATCATTTCGCAGAAGTTCCGCACGGCTTCCGGCGTGTAGCCTCTGCGTCGGATTCCTGCGATCGTCGGCATCCGCGGGTCATCCCACCCCTCTACGGTACCGTCATCCACCATCGCCTTCAGATAGCGTTTGGACATGACGGTTCCTGTCAGATTCAGACGGGCGAACTCGATCTGCCGCGGAGGATTCGGCCAGAATCCCACTTCACGCAGCACCCAGTCATACAGCGGACGGTGGTCCTCAAACTCCAGAGTGCAGATGGAATGCGTGATGCCTTCGATTGCATCCTCGATCGGGTGTGCAAAGTCGTACATCGGATAGATGCACCACTTGTCCCCCGTATTGTGGTGCGGTGTGTGGGCGATCCGGTAGATGATCGGATCCCGCAGATTGATGTTCGGCGATGCCATATCGATTTTCGCACGAAGCACCTTCTCCCCGTCTTTATATTTTCCTGCCTTCATCTCTTCGAAAAGCTGCAGGTTTTCTTCAACGGAACGGTTTCTGTAAGGGCTTTCCTTTCCCGGTTCCGTCAGTGTGCCCCGATATTCTTTGATTTCCTCTCCGGAAAGATCGCAGACGAAGGCCTTTCCCTTCTTAATCAGCTCCACGGCTGCTTCATACATGGTGTCGAAGTAGTCGGAAGCCCAGAGGCGCTTGTCCCACTGGAATCCCAGCCACTTTACATCTTCTTCGATAGAATCCACATATTCTACATCTTCCTTTACCGGATTGGTGTCATCATACCGCAGATTCACGTGGCCGCCATATTTGGCTGCCGTTGTGAAATTGAGACAGATCGATTTGGCGTGGCCGATATGCAGATAGCCGTTCGGCTCCGGCGGGAAACGGGTGTATACTTCTTTATAAACCCCGTCTTCAAGGTCTTTATCGATCATACTGTGTATAAAATTGGTGGTCTTCTCAGCGTCCGACATAATAATCCTCCAAAAAAATATTTCCGTCAATGTCTTGTCGATTTCTTTAGTATAGCACAAACCGCGAGCAGTATACAAGTGCCCGCCCGCAGAAAAAACACGGTCTAACGAATTTTGTCCGTAAACTTGCGTCCCTTGATTCTGCAGATTTTCTCCTGACAGTTCACACACTTCAGCACCGCATTCGATCCTTCCCAGAACCTTTCCGGGTGCTTCAGCAGCGTGATCTCCCACCGCAGCATCACCACCAGGCTGGTGAAAAACAGACTCCAGGTGAAAAAATTCCGGATAAACAGAAGCGGAAAAAACATCATAAAGTGACCCCAATTGAAAATCCGGCAGTTTACGCAGCACTTGTTTTTTATAAAAAACTGCTGAAACGGGCACCAGATCACCACGCAGATCAGATCGCAGACGTAGTAGAAAACTGACAGCACGATCAGCTCACGGAATCCGATCACGTCCAGCACATATAACAGTCCGAACACAGCATTCACAGAAATCCAGACCAGCAGCACCCAGATCGCAGACAGATTGTTTTTCTGAACATACCGGTACATCTCCAGCGCGTCATATGCATCCGCAGGCTGGTAAAACGTCCCGAATTCTTTTCTGCTTCCCATGGTCAGACTCCAGTTGGACGGGATCATATGTAGAATCATTCCTGCCATGAGAAGTGACCAGATTCCCAGAACACCCCATGTGCCGCCGGACAGAGAAGCGCCCGGTCCGATGTTCACCGAGTAGATCAGGTCAAAATACTGCGGGCGCATCCAATATGCCCACACGACCAGACCGAGTACGAGAATCCGGAAAATCAGCTTTCCGACGTAAATGTACAGCATACTTCCTTTTTTCAGTTTCATTTTACTCTGCTTCCTTTTCTGCCGACATACTTTTCCAGTCCCGCAAAATCCGCCGTCTCCAGGGGCAGCGGGAAGCCTCCGCCGGCAAGAGTCTGAAAATCATGAGCGTCTGATGCCTGAATCAGTTTCAGGTTCCCGGGCACGCCTTCCGGGCAGGTCTGCCTGATTTCCGCTGCCGGCACCTGCAGCTCCTCCGGCCAGGTTCCCAGCATGGCAAACAGACCGTTCGCATCCCGGTCTACATGAGCCGGCCAGCAGAGCCCGCCCCGTGCCTCTACCATCTGGGGCAGATCCAGAATCGATATATCGCAGCCGGTCAGAAGCAGCTTTGGCTCAGGCTCCCGGCTTCCGTCCGGATGGACGATAATCTGCTCTCCGAATATCTGGGGCCGGTTTGCAATGTCGGGAATATGCGCATATAAAAATCTGTCAAACTCCATTGCTTCCTTCAGCCCCGGGAAAAGGCAGACGCAATGGATGTCTTCTGAAGTATTGACTTCAATGCCGGGAATAAACCCGATTCCATACTCCGCAGCTGCAACTGCGGCTGCAGGGCAGTTCCTGGCAGAATTATGGTCTGTCAGCGCCAGCAGCTGAATACCGCAGATTTTTGCCATTCCCACCACGTCGAACGGATCCATTTCCTCGCTTCCGCAGGGAGACAGGCAGGAATGCACATGCAGGTCTGTCCTGATCATCGCAGTTTCTCATGGATCAGGCTGGCAGTTTCGAAAACAGGCTGACTGCTCTTCAGCAAGGTAACCTTTCCCTTGGCCGCATCCACTGCGTCCTGATCGAAATCATAGCCTTCGGCAATGACAATGCAGGCTACATCCGTCAGAGATGCCACCGCGATCACATTTTTATTTCCCATGACGGTAACCCAGATGCTGTCTTCCGGCGCTCTTGCCATGGCAATGGAAAGCATGTCACAGCAGAACACGCGATCCGCTGTTCTGTCTTCTTCCAGCTGCACTGTTTCCAGCTGCGGCAGCCGGGCGATTTCATGTACTGTCAACCTTCCGTCCCCTTTCCGTCCTTTTTTTCAGCTTCTTTTTCGGCCAGCAGCTTTTCCAGTTTCTCACGCATCAGGAAAATGCACTGGTCCTCCTGTCCATAACCGTTTACAATGTCTTCTGCCAGTGCGCGGCAGGTCGGTGCTCCGCAGGCGCCGCAGTCCATTCCGCTGAGCCGCTTTTCCTGCTCATCGATGCGTGCCATCTTTTCCATCGCCTTTTCCATATCGCTGTCCAGCAGCATGTGCGGCTCATAGGTGATCCGGAAATCTTCCTTCATGATTTCATCATCCGGGACGCCTTCGAGCTTTCTGGTCCGTGTCGAAGTATTCATGATATGCACCAGCCGGGACTTGGCGATATATGTATTTTCCACGGTCAGTGCGCCGCCCACGCAGCCGCCGATGCAGCCGTTCAGCTCGATGAATTGTGGCTGATGGATTCGTTCGTCTTCCAGGGCTTCCAGCACAGAGATCACATTTTCAATTCCATCTGCAGCCAGATTGCATAATGCCTGGCTGGCCAGCGCCTCACCGCCGGACTTCGCCCAGCTGACCCCGGTGGCAGTTGAAAACGCCAGAATCTCCGGCTCTTTAATTTCCTTCAGCTTCGGCAGAATGACCGGGTACAGCTCCGACATGGAGACGACGCCGTCCACGTAGCTTTCGTATTCGCCCAGCGGCATTTTGCTGCTGGTGGATTTCGCAGGGCATGGTGAGATAAAGATACAGCCGATCTTTTCTTTCGGCAGTCCTGTCTTTTCCATCGCGATCTTTTTTGCCCACCGGGCTGAAACATCCATCGGAGTCCTGTACTCCAGCAGATGCGGAAGGAGCGACGGAAAACGGGCGCGGATAATCCGCACTACTGCCGGGCAGGCACAGCTGATCACCGGCAGCTCCACTCTCTCATAGTTGAGATCCAGCATGGTTGCCCGGGAGACCGCTTCCGCGCCGGCAGCCACTTCAAACACTTCATCGAAGCCGATCCGTTTCAGCGCTGTCAGTACAACGTTCCGGTCACACACCCCCGGGAACTGGGCATAAAAGGATGGCGCCGGCAGTGCGATCGTATATGCGAACCGGTCTATGATATTCAGTGAATCCACGACTGCCTTCTTCGCATGGTGCGGGCAGATGCGGATACATTCGCCGCAGTCGATACATCGTTCGGAAATAATGATGGCCTTTCCGCCCCGCACTCGGATAGCCTCTGTCGGACAATGCTTGACACAGGTGGTGCAACCGCAGCATTTCTCCTTATCCAGTTTCACAGAATGGGCAAATCGGGTCATAGTCGCGCACCTCCCTGCTTCACAAAGAATTTCATGCTTACCGTCGTTCCGACGCCAACCGTTGTATCAATGTCCAGAACATCTGCATATTTCTTGATGTTCGGAAGTCCCATTCCTGCACCGAAACCAAGTCCACGCACCTCTTCCGTTGCTGTAGACCAGCCCTCCTGCATGGCCTGATCCACATCAGGGATCCCAGGGCCCACATCCGCAAATACGGCAGAGATTTCCTCCGTGGAGATCGTTACCGTAATCGTTCCGCCATTTGCATGGATTACCATATTGATCTCCGCTTCATACATGGCGATGGATACACGGCGTATCAGATCCGGTGCAAATCCCAGTTTTTTCAGTGTCTTTTTCACATTTCCAGATGCTTCTCCAGCACTGGAAAAATCTGAAGCGTCCACCGTATAGTTCTGTACCAGGCCCGCCATCAGCAATCATCTCCACTCATCAGGCCGGCGTGGTACAGAATGCCGCAGGATGCAAACATACCTTTATCCGTAGACATCAGCAGTATAGACCGCTCCTCTGCAAGATCGATCATTGCCTCCGTCGGTTCTTTTCCCCGTACGAAAACCAGGCAGATAATATCCATCATTTCCGCAGTCCGCACAACCTGTGGATTGATCAGTCCTGTCAGCAGCACAGCCTGATCCTCCACGTAGGCCAGCACATCGCTCATCAGATCGCATCCTACGCCTGTATGTACTTCTCGTTCCAGCATCTCTTCGCAGCAGTATATTTTTGCATCAAGAAGTCTGGCAATCTGTGTTATCGTCATTGGTCGTTACCTCCAGTAAAAATCAGTTCAAGTATATCAAATTCAGCAGGACAAAACAATGGCTCTGGTGTATAATTGTTCCAGAAAAAATTTAAAACTGACAGGAGATGCACCGCTATGATGCCAGAATTATCTTTAAACATTCTTGATGTAACACAGAATTCCGTAACCGCAGGTGCGAGCCTGATCCGGATTTCCATCAGCGCCAGCACAGCCGAAGATCGTCTTACCATTGTGATCGCTGACAACGGGTGCGGTATGACAGAAGAACAGCTGAAAAATGTAACGGATCCGTTCTTTACTTCCCGGACTACGCGAAAAGTCGGGCTCGGCATTCCTTTTTTCAAAATGGCAGCAGAACTGACCGGCGGCAGCTTTCAGATCGAAAGTAAAGTCGGAGAGGGAACTGTCACAACTGCAGTTTTCGGTCTTTCCTCTATTGACCGGATGCCGCTGGGCGACCTGCCAGGAACCATGACGGCCCTCATCGGGCCCAGCCCCGACATCGACTTCCTCCTGACGATGGATTTTGACGGGAAAGGCTTCGTCATGGATACGAGGCAGTTCCGGGAGATCCTGGGCGGCATTTCTCTGGCAGAACCGGAAGTTCTCACTTATATTCGCGATTACGTAAAAGAAAACATGGCAGACTGCCGGATGAATTTCTGAATCCCCCGGCACATGCGGCACATGAAGAAAAAGGTAGAAATTCTTGTTAAAATGTTGTTTTTTGTTCCAAAGCACTTCATTTGTGTTATAATGTAGCTATGTTTTTTGTTTTGATGGCTGAAAGAGATATTGAAAGATTTACAGAATAAGACAGGAGGTTTTGAAATTGGCAAAGAAAAAGACCGTTGTACCGTTTCAGGGTACCGCAGAGCAGGAGGCCAGACTGAAAGCTGTCATCGACAGCTACCGGGATATTCCCGGTGCACTGATGCCGGTTCTGCAGCAGGCACAGGAAATCTACGGATATCTGCCGGTTGAGGTGCAGAAAATGATTGCAGAAGGCCTGAATGTTCCTCTGGCTGAAGTATATGGCGTTTCGACGTTCTATTCACAGTTTACTCTGAATCCGAAGGGTAAAAACGAAGTGTCCGTCTGCCTGGGAACCGCATGCTACGTGAAAGGCGCCGGAGCGGTTCTGGATAAGGTCTGCGAAACACTGGGGATAGAACCGGGCAGCGTCACTCCGGACGGTGAGTTTTCCGTCTCTACGACCCGCTGTATCGGCGCATGCGGGCTAGCGCCTGTTATGACCATTAATGATGAAGTGTATGGACAGGTCACGAAGGATGATGTAAGCGCCATTCTCGGAAAGTATCTGAAATAAGGAGGTTAAGACAATATGAAATCTCTGGCTGAACTGGCTGAACTGAGAGAAAAAATGAAATCCAGTGTAAATATGCGTCAGGATTCTTCCGACGATACCCGTGTGGTTGTCGGGATGGCTACCTGCGGAATTGCAGCAGGTGCCCGTCCGGTCCTGGCTGCCTTCGTTGATGAAGTCGCAAAGCGTAAACTGCAGGGTGTGATGGTAACTCAGACCGGATGCATCGGCATCTGCAAATACGAACCGGTTGTCGAAGTATATGTGCCGGGACAGGAAAAAGTTACATACGTGCTGATGACGCCGGAAAAGGCTGTAAAAGTTGTCCAGGAGCATCTGGTGAACGGCAATGTGGTTACCGAATACACCATCGGTGCTGTACAGCAGCAGGAAAAGAAATAAAGGAGGAATTATAATATGGATATGATTCGAATGCATATTCTGGTTTGCGGCGGTACAGGCTGTTCCTCCTCCCGTTCGCAGCAGATCATTGAAAACCTGCAGACCGAACTGACCAGCCATGGTCTGGATAAAGAAGTGAAAGTGGTAAAGACCGGATGCTTCGGTCTCTGTGAATACGGACCGATCATGATCGTCTATCCGGAAGGAGTCTTTTATTCCAAAGTGAAGCCGGAAGATGTGCCGGAAATCGTGGAAGAGCACGTTCTGAAGGGACGTATCGTAAAACGGCTGCTTCACCATGAGGCGGTCAGTGAAGAAACGGTCAAGAGCCTAAACCAGACCAAATTCTACGAAAAGCAGAAACGTGTGGCGCTGCGTAACTGCGGCGTGATCAATCCGGAAGACATCCGGGAATATATCGCAATGGACGGCTATGAAGCGTTGGGGCGGGTACTGACCCAGATGACTCCGCAGCAGGTCGTGGATATTGTCAAGGCCTCCGGCCTTCGGGGCCGCGGAGGTGCCGGTTTCCCGACCGGCACGAAATGGCAGTTTGCGATGGGAGATGCGCCGGTGAAGTATGTATGCTGCAATGCGGATGAAGGAGATCCGGGCGCATTTATGGATCGTTCCGTTCTGGAAGGCGATCCGCATGTGGTCCTGGAAGCTATGACGATTGCCGGGTATGCAATCGGTTCGCACCAGGGTTATATCTACGTTCGAGCCGAATATCCGATTGCGGTGCACCGTCTGCAGATTGCCATTGAGCAGTCCAGGGAAATGGGATTCCTCGGAAAAGATATCTTCGGATCCGGTTTCGACTTTGATATTGAACTCCGTCTTGGCTCCGGCGCATTCGTCTGCGGCGAAGAAACGGCTCTGATGACATCGATCGAAGGCCATCGGGGTGAACCGAGACCTCGTCCGCCATTCCCTGCCGTGAAAGGCCTCTTCTCCGTTCCAACGATATTAAATAATGTGGAGACCTACGCCAACATTCCGCAGATCATTCTGAAAGGTGCAGACTGGTTTGCATCCATGGGTACAGAAAAGTCCAAGGGAACGAAAGTTTTCTGTCTGGTAGGAAAAATCAATAACACCGGACTGGTGGAGATTCCGATGGGCACGACCCTCCGCGAGGTGATTGAAGACATTGGCGGCGGCATTCCGAACGGAAAGAAGTTCAAGGCTGCCCAGACCGGCGGTCCGTCCGGCGGCTGTATTCCTGCATCGCTGATCGACACACCGATCGATTACGAAAATCTCGCGGCAGTCGGAACAATGATGGGATCCGGCGGTCTGATCGTCATGGATGAAGATACCTGTATGGTGGATATCGCGAAATTCTTCCTTGAATTTACTGTTGACGAGTCCTGCGGGAAATGTACCGCATGCCGCATCGGCACGAAGCGGCTTCTGGAAATGCTTGAAAAAATCACCAGCGGACAGGGTACTCTGGAAATGCTGGATGAGATGGAAGAGCTGGCCTATGATATCAAAGCCAATTCTCTCTGTGCTCTGGGCCAGACTGCACCGAACCCGGTACTCTCCACCTTGCGTTATTTCCGCGATGAATACATCGCCCATGTGGTGGATAAAAAGTGCCCTGCCGGTGTATGCAAAGAGCTGCTTTCCTTCGAGATCGATGCGGACAAATGCCGCGGCTGCACATTATGCAGTCATGTCTGTCCTGCTGCTGCGATCAGCGGCAAACTGCGCGAACCGCATACTATTGATAAAGAAAAATGTCTCAAATGCGGCGCCTGCATCGAAAAGTGCAAGTTCGGCGCGATCATGAAAAAATAAGGAAAGGAGCTGTAAATCGTGAGCATGGTTAATCTGAAAATCAACGGGATTCCTGTGGAAGTACCTGCCGGAAGTACAGTTCTGGAAGCTGCAAGAAAGGCCGGTATCCGTATCCCGACATTATGTTATTTAAAAGATATCAATGAAATCGGCGCATGCCGCATGTGCCTGGTGGAAGTCAAGGGCGCCCGCTCTCTGGTTACTTCCTGCGTCTACCCTGTCAGCGAGGGAATGGAAGTCTTCACGAACACGCCCGCTGTGCAGCGCTCTCACAAGGCGACCCTGGAGCTTCTGCTTTCCAATCACAGGAAAGACTGTCTCTCCTGTCCGCGTTCTACGGACTGTGAGCTGCAGGCGCTCTGTCGTGAATATGATGTAGATGAATATAAGTACGGCAAATTTGAGCTGGAGCCTCAGGTGGATAATTCTGCAGTGCATCTGGTCCGTGACAATTCAAAATGTATTCTCTGCCGCCGCTGTGTCGCTGTCTGCAGGAAAACGCAGTTTGTCGGCGTCATCGGTCCGAACGACCGCGGATTTGACTCTCATATCGGCTGCTCTTTCGACATCCCGCTGGCGGAGAGTTCCTGTATCAACTGCGGACAGTGCATTGCGGTCTGCCCGACCGGTGCGCTGACAGAACGGGACGATACCGGAAAAGTTTGGGAAGCATTAGCAGACCCGTCTAAACATGTTGTTGTGGGAACCGCACCGTCCGTACGCGCCCAGCTGGGTGAATGTTTCGGCATGCCGATCGGCACCAATGTGGAAGGAAAAATGGTCGCTGCCCTGCGCCGCCTCGGCTTTGATAAAGTCTTCGACGTAGATGCTGCAGCAGATCTGACGATTATGGAAGAAGGCACCGAATTCCTGAACCGTCTGAAAAATGGCGGGAAACTTCCGATGATCACATCCTGCTCGCCGGGCTGGGTGAAGTTCTGTGAAACCTACTATCCAGATATGATCGAAAATCTTTCCTCCTGCAAGAGTCCGCAGGGTATGTTCGGAGCGATGGTTCGCAGCTATTATGCTGAAAAACACGGAATCGATCCGAAAGACATCGTAATTGTATCCATCATGCCTTGTACCGCAAAGAAATTCGAAGTGAAACGAGAAGAGCTTTCTGAAAACGGACTGCCGGATATTGATGTTTCCCTTACCACCCGAGAACTGGCTGCTATGATCCGCAAGGCCGGGCTTATGTTCACTGCACTGCCGGATGAAGATTTTGATCCGTTCCTTGGCATCGCTTCCGGTGCCGGCCACATCTTCGGAGCAACCGGCGGTGTTATGGAAGCTGCCCTTCGTACCGTATCGGAAGTGGTCACCGGAAAGCCGTGTGCATCCGTTGATTTCCACGAGGTCCGTGGTGTGGAGGCAATCAAGGAGGCCGAGTATGATCTTGCCGGGACGAAAGTGCGTGTCGCAGTGACTTCCGGTCTGTCCAATGCCGCAAAGCTTCTTGACCGTGTGAAGAGCGGTGAAGCACAATATGACTTTATTGAAGTCATGGCATGTCCGGGCGGTTGTGTCAACGGCGGCGGGCAGCCGCATCAGCCAGGTGAAGTGCGTAATTTCACGGATCTCCGTGCGGAACGCGCGAAAGCTCTGTACAGTGAAGATGCTGCTATGACACTTCGCAAGAGTCATGAAAACCCTGTTATAAAAGATATTTATGAGAATTATCTTGGTGAAGTTGGCGGTCACAGAGCCCATGAGCTCCTCCATACCACTTACACCCGCAGAAATGTTTATTGATCTATATTGATGTATGAGGGCAGAAAAAGGGTGCCGGCATGGCCGGTGCCCTTTTTTGACCGCTTTGTACGATATCACAAAAGGGGAGAATACCATGAGAGCAAAAAGAAAGAAGCATTGGAAAAGAAGGCCTGGCTTGTACATTCTGGCCGGTCTTTTGACCGCAGCAGCGCTCCTGTCTCTCGTCGTTGCTGTTTTCACCGGCAGCATTCAGACTGGCGAAGGGGACCTCCGGAATCCGCAGGAAACGGCAGACGATTCTCTGTCTCCGCCCGGTGCTGCACTGCGGACGGAGGATGACGGAAACCGGATGGTCCTGGTAAACAAGCAGTATGCTGTGTCCCAGGATTACTGCCCGACGGATATGGTCGATATCGACGGTTCTCTTTCCACAAATCAGAACTTGAAAGTAAAGCGTGAAGCCTATGATGCCTATCTGAAAATGCTGAAAAATGCTAACGCGGAAGGGCTGAATTTCGCAATCTGTTCTGCCTACCGGAGCTACGAGCTGCAGGAGAGCCTCTATAACCAGTCGCTGCAGTCCAACGGGGAAACCTATACAGAAAAAATGTACGCCCACCCCGGGCAGAGCGAACACCATACCGGATATGCCATCGATGTCACCAGTGCATCCATGAACTGGGGCCTGTCCCAGGACTTTGCCGACTACCCGGATGGCGCATGGATCACAGCGCACTGCAGTGAATACGGCTTCATCATCCGCTATCCAAGGGGGAAGGAAGATATCACCGGCTATATGTATGAGCCCTGGCACATCCGTTATGTGGGTGTGGATGCCGCAAAGGAGATCACCGAAAAAGGAATTACCCTTGAGGAATATCTTGGTGCTGCATAATTTTAAAAGCTCCCCGGCTTCTGCCGGAGAGCTTTTTCGTTGCTTATTCAGCGTTTTGCTCTTTTCTGTATTTTTCAAACTCAGAATCGTTTGCCCATACGAAGTGCGCCGGCCGGATCTCACGCCAGGACGGCTTATCCACGCTGTAGTCATGGCAGGAAGGGTCGTAAACCTTCAGGACCTTCTTCTTTTCCTTTACCGGATCCGGCATCGGAATGGCCGAAAGCAGTGCCTGGGTATACGGATGGGTCGGATGCGCAAACAGTTCTTCTGTCTCCGCCAGTTCCACCAGAACCCCTTTATGTATGACACAGATCCGGTCGCAGATGAAGCGCATCACCGAAAGGTCATGAGAAATAAACAGATAGGTCAGATCGTATTCCCGCTGGAATTTCGCCATCAGATTCAGGACCTGTGCCCGGATGGACACATCCAGAGCAGAGATCGGTTCATCCGCGATAATGAATTCCGGCCTCATGACCATGGCGCGGGCGATGCCGATCCGCTGCCTCTGTCCGCCGGAAAACTCATGTGGGAACCGGCTTGCAAATTCCGGAAGCAGTCCAACGGAATTGAGTGCTTCGGAAACCTCACGCTGGCGTTCTTCCTTGGTCAGTTTTTTCGGCAGGTTCAGCAATCCTTCCGCTACAATATAGTCTACCTTGGCTCTTTCATTTAAGGACGCCATCGGATCCTGGAAAATCATCTGGATTTTCTGGGTTACTTCCCGATCCAGCTCCTTCGAAATCTTTCCGTTGATCTTCTTTCCGTCGTAAATGATTTCACCGCCAGCCGTCGGATTGATTCGGATGATGGCACGGCCGATGGTGGTCTTTCCGGAACCGGATTCCCCTACCAGGCCGAAGGTTTCCCCTTTATAGATCTGGAAGCTTGCATTGTCAACAGCAGTGAACGGATGCCTGTGCGAACCGAACTGTATGGTCAGATTCTTAACATCAACCAGAACCTTCTTATCTTCATTATTGTTTACAGCCACCGTTACAGCCTCCCTTCTGCAAGTCGTTTTACTGCCTCTGGCGGCTCCAGTTTCGGAGCACGGGGATCCATCAGCCAGGTTCTGACCTTATGGGTCGGCGTCACGTCAAAGAATGGCGGACGCTTTACAAAGTCAATGTTCAATGCATACGGGTTTCGCGGTGCAAACGCGTCCCCCTTAATTTCCAGCTGCAGATTCGGAGGCGTTCCCACGATAGAGTACAGATCCTGTCCCTTGATCCCAAGCTGCGGCAGGGAACTGAGAAGCGCCCAGGTGTACGGATGACGCGGATCATAGAAAATTTCATTGACGCCGCCCACCTCGATAATATCGCCTGCGTACATAACCGCAATACGGTCTGCCACATTCGCTACCACGCCCAGGTCGTGGGTGATATAGATTGTCGTCAGATTCAGCTTTTTCTGCAAATCACGAATGAGCTGCAGAATCTGTGCCTGAATCGTTACATCCAGTGCCGTAGTCGGCTCATCACAGATCAGTACCCGCGGATCACAAGCCAAAGCAATGGCGATGACGACACGCTGCCGCATACCACCGGAAAATTCATGGGGATACTGCTTGCAGCGGCGTTCCGGCTCATTGATTCCCACGTCGGTCAGAAGCTGTACCGCACGTTCATGAGCCTGTGCCTTTGTGACATCGTGGTGCAGCATGACCGTCTCTTCCAGCTGACGTCCGATGGTCTTCAGCGGATTCAGGCTGGTCATCGGATCCTGCATTACCATGGCAATCTGCTTACCGCGAACCGTCAGCCATTCTTTTTCAGTCTTGAACCTGGACAGATCTACGATACTTTCATCGCTGCCGGAATCGTCCATGCGGAACCGGATGGTCCCGTTGTCAATGTAGCCGTTGGAGTCCAGCATGCCCAGGAAGGTTTTCGTAAATACGGATTTTCCGGAGCCTGATTCACCTACGATGGCAATACTCTCGCCCTTATGAATGTCCAGGCTGATGCCCCGCAGTACATTCAGCACTGCGCCTCGCAGTGTAAATTTTACCTGGAGGTCTTCGACGCTTAGGATTGTGTCTTTATTCATCTTTTCCATCTCGTACCTCCTAGTGATGATTTCTCGGATCTGCAGAATCAGAGAATGTATTACCGATGACATAGAATGAAATCGTAATGATGGACAGTACGATTGTCGGGAAAATCAACTGGTATCTGAGTTCCGGACTCATCATCAGTGCACGGCCTGCATTGACCAGGTTACCTAACGACGGTGCACTTGGCGGAAGCCCCAGACCGATATATGTGATGAATACTTCATTACCGATTGCTCCCGGAATCGTCAGTGCCATGCGCAGCATGATAACCGATACGATATACGGCAGCAGGTTCTTCATGATGATTCTGTAGATCGGTGTTCCCAGACAGCGAGATGCAAGGTTATAGTCTCGATCTCGTATCATCAGCACCTGATTTCGAATGAACAATGCCATGGAAAGCCATCCGGTGATACTCATGGCGAAAATCAGTGTAAACATGCTCCGCTTCATGATATATGCCAGCAGTACCAGAACGATGGTCTGCGGCACATTATCGAACACATTCCACAGCTCGGTGAAGAAGAAGTCCAGTTTTCTCACATAACCCCAGAGCAGGCCGATGGTTACGCCAATAATAACTTCTGCAATCGCAGCGCAGATACCGATAATCAGGGAACGTCTGGTTCCGCCCCAGATTCTCGCCCACAGGTCCTGCCCTGCACTGTTTGTTCCAAACCAGAATTCGGAACATGGCTGCAGATTGGCACGTGCCATACCGTTCTCGTCGAAAAAGATCTGATTCGGATCCGCCTGATTCGGCAGCAGCGGCTGAATAAATGTAAACAGCAGCAGTATGCACATGAGGACCAGGAAGAAAACGGCAACTTTATTATGAAAAAAGGTGCGGAAAGTGGAACGCCAGTAGGAATACTCTGTATATCCCATTCTTTCCGATTCTTTCATATCATGTTCTGCAAATGTGAACAGTTCTTCTTCACTCATGGATGCACGATTTACTGTTTTCGGCTCTTCTTCGGTATTGGAACAGCAGTCCATTCCTTTTGCTTCTTCCAGCTTATCTGCTGTTTCCTTTATGGTCTGTGATACGGAATCTTCCAGACCTTTTGCCAGATGATCTTTTGGTGAAAATTTATTCATCAGCGAGATCCTCCCTTCTTGCCAAACGTAATTCGCGGATCAACGAATGTCATCAGAATATCGCCCAAAATCAGACCGATAATACTCAATGCGGAGTAAATCAGTACCAGCGCCTGTACAATCGTGTTGTCCTGGCTCTGAATGCATTTTACAAGCAGTCCGCCCATGCCAGGGATGGAATAGAGTGATTCTACATAAATGGAGCCTACCACGGTCAGTACGAATGAAGTCGGAATATACTGTACCAGCGGTACAACTGCGTTACGGAAAATCTGTTTCCGCATCAGTTCCTTAGAATTCACACCCTTTGCAACTGCAAGCTTTACATAGTCTTTATTGCTTTCATCCACCATGTACCGTCTGAGCCACATGGCGTAATATGCGATATTACCCAGAGACAGAGAAAAAACGGGCAGAATATAAGTCGCCAGATTATCTCTGGAGAACAAAAGCGGAAGTCCCATTAAACTGGTACCATACATCTGAATGAACAGATAATATACGACCGCCGGCACAGCTTGTATGACAACAATGAACGCTGTTCCGATGTGGTCCGGAATCCTTCCCTTATACCTGGTCATCAAACGTCCCAGCGGGAGTCCCAAGACCAGCGATATTACCAGAGAAATGGTTCCAAGCAGCATGGAGAGGGGAACCTTGTCCGCCAAAATTTCAGTAATTGCAATTCCTGGACGATACCTGGACGAATTTCCCAAATCGCCATGCAGAAGGTTGTTATAGAATCTGCCGAGCTGGGTCGGCAGAGGATCCGTCAGTCCCTTAATTTCCAGCTGGTGCTGTACCTGTTCCGGTGTCATCTTATCAAAGTTCGGAAAATAACCCTCCACCGGCATCAGACGCAGCAGACAAAATACGATGGTACATACCAGAAACAGCGTGACAAATGAGCGGAGCACTCTTTTTACGATATAAGAACCCATTTTCTAGCTCCACGCCTCCTTTTCTATTCCTATAAATTCGTACAGCCGGAGGTGACTCCGGCTGTACCTCAAATTTCTTATGAGAATTTATGCTTCATACAATATGGGAACTACTGCGCAGCATTTGCTCTTGCTTCTTCCCACTTCGCCAGTTCGGAATTGAACATTTCAGTATTCATTGCAGTTTCTAAGATGTGCTGTCCTTTGTAACGCAGCGTGGATACGCCAAACGGTGCATACTGACTTTCAAATGGATTCAGTTTGGTTGCCTGATATCCGCCGGACAGTCCCAGAGGGACAACAACTGCATGTTTAATCAGGATTGCTTCTGCTTCTGCAAATGCAGCATAACGTTCTGCTGTCTTCTCCGGATCTGTAATGGCATCCGCCTTTGCAATTGCTGCATAGTATTCATCCATAACAGCCTTGGTTTCAGGTGCTGTGCTGGTATCCATGAAGTTGTAGTTGTTGCCTTCACAGAACGGATCTGCATAAGTCAGAGGGTCCGCATAGTCACATCCGTAGTTACACTTTAACAGCGCATAGTTTCCGCAACGTCTTACGCTGCTCAGGAAGTCCTGCTCCGGACCCTGATCTACGATAATGTCAATGTAGTCAGAGCCTAACAGTTCTTCCAGCTGTTTTTCCATATAAGTACATTCGGAAGCCCAGTCAGAAGAGGATGGCAGATAACGCATCAGAATCTTGACAGGGAAGGTTGCACCGGCAGCTTCCAGTTCCTTCTTCGCCTTATCTCTGTATTCCTTTGCCAGGTCTTCATTGAAGTAAATATCCGGACCTTCGCTTACAGCCAGTTCACGGAAAATCGGCTGGTTCACATAATCTGTACCGCCGGCAGCTACGAAGTTCGCCGGAGTAATCGTGTTCTGCAGCAGAGTTTCTGCATTCAGCTCGTCGGAAATCTTGATGACGCCGATTCTGTTGATGCCGTGCATGATGGACTGTCTGAAGTTTTCGTTGTTTACAGCGATTGCCCAGTTGTCCGGTTCATATTCTGCGTCAAACTGTGGATCGAAGTTGAAGCACCAGAAATAACTGTAGTCCGGAAGAACGCGGATCGGTGCATACAGATCCTTGGTAGCGTCATTTTCAGACCAGCTCTTTGCCTGTGTGCTGGAGAGGGATGCGCTTTCTACTTCGCCTCTCTGGAACATTTCACCGGAAAGTGTAGCTGCTTCTGCATTATAGATATTGGTCAGAGTATCAATGTAAACCTGATCTGCTTCGAAGTAGTTCGGGTTCTTCTTCAGAACATATTTTTCACCGGCACTGTATTCACTCAGGTAGTAAGCGCCGCAGTACCACATCTGGTCGTAGGAAACGCCGTCCAGCGCTTCGGAGAATGCATTCCAGTCATCTACGGTCCAGCTTGCACGATTGTCCCAGTCTCCAAACTGGTTCAGGATTCCGGTCGGAGCCGGTGCGAAACAGCCATAGGTCAGACAGGACAGGAAGTATGGAGCCGGGGCTTCCAGCGTGAATTCCAGAGTCTTATCATCAATTGCCTTAATGCCGACTTCTTCCCAAGGAACTTCGCCGCTGATCAGTGCCTCGTAGCCAACCCAGCTGTTCTTAATCTTTGCTGCCGGGAACATGTAAGATGCGGCTACATCATACTTCAGTGCGTATTCTGCTGCATTTACGAAGTCCTGTGCCGTTACGGTGCCAACTTCTTCGCCCTTGTAGTCATACCATTTGGCATCACGGAGAGTGAATGTCCAAACCAGGCCATCTTCAGAAGTGGTCCAGGACTCTGCCAGCGCAGGCTGTACATTTCCTAAGGAATCATACTGGATCAGCCATTCCTCTGTGTTTGCAGGAATTGCCATATCAGCAGTATATGTAGTATTCAGATAGTTCAAAGTGGATACATCGGAAGAATACAGAGAACGATATTCTGTTGTTCCTTCTGCGCTGCCACCGCTTCCTCCACATGCAGTGAAAAGGCTCATTATGAGCATCATTGCCATGAAGCATGCAAAAATCTTCTTTTTCATTTTTTTCCTCCTCTACATTTTCAAGAGTTTACTAACCCTCTTTCATAGCGTTCTGCCGTATCAGTCAGATATGTCATAACCATTTGTCGTGACATCACAGCGTCTTCGCGTATAAGGTATTAATTATTATAGCAATTTTTATGCCA
>JALEHL010000088.1 GCA_022770665.1 Bacillota bacterium | reverse complement strand
ATCTTTCCGTTAAAAAATAATTTATCCATCATTTACTCTGCCTTCTTTGCTGTTTTCGCCACCTCATCTTCATAGAACAGGCTCATATCTTCGTCTACTTCACCGATACCCATGTATCTTGCCTTGTAATCCTTCAGAAGTCTGAAGAATGTTCCGCCAAGCAGGAACAGAGTCACTACGTTTACAAACGTAGGAACAATGGTGGTAAAGTCGCAGATGGTCCAGAGCTGAGCCGGTGTGCCATCGCTATATACGTTCAGAATAGTAACCAGCATACCCCATAACGGTGTCCCCAGAATGAAGATTTTTTCTGCAATTTTCAGTACCTTATCGTTGTTCTTCAGCCAGTGTCTCAGAATGACGCTATAGTATGTGAACCATCCGGTAGACGTTGTCAGTCCGAACAGGAAGATGGATAAGGCAATCAGTACTCTTCCTGCGAAACCCATTCCGGATTCAAAGGCTGTCAGCGTCAGCGTCGCACCCTGCAGGCCGGAACTCCAGAAACCGGTTACGATAACAACAAGGCCTGTCATGGAACATACGACGATGGTGTCCATGAATACTTCAAACGCACCCAGAAGCCCCTGTTTTACCGGATGATCCGTTTTCGCCGCTGCGTGGATCATCGGAGAAGTACCCCATCCTGCTTCGTTACTGTATACGGAACGTGCGAAACCTAACCGCATTGCAGTTGCCACCGTTGCACCCAGGAAGCCGCCGGTTGCTGCCTGCGTGGTAAACGCACCTTTGAAAATCAGGCCGAATGCAGCCGGAATCGCTGTAATATTCCTGCATAAGATGATCAGGCATCCAATCACATAGAAGGAACACATGATAGGTACCAGATAAGACGCAATCTTTCCGACTTTTTTGATACCTCCGAAGATTACGATGTAGATTCCAATGACATAAATCACGGAAGGTACAATGAACGGAATATCAAACGTGGAACCGATGGCTTCCGACACCGTGTAGTTCTGCGCTGTGATGAACCAGGTACTGAAGATCATGGCACCGAAACATACTGCAAATATGAGCCAGAAACCATACTTCTTTTCCTCACCCAGACCCTTCTGCATATAGAACGTCGGTCCGCCAATATAAGTACCGTCTTCATTTTTCTGTCTGTAATATACACCCAGTGTTACCTCACACATCTTGATAATCATGGCAAGCAGTGCTGCAACCCAGAGCCAGAACAGTGCTCCCGGACCACCGGTTGCAATGGCTGTAGCAACACCGGACATATTGGATACGCCTACGGTTCCGCCGATGGCTACAGAAATTGCCTGAAAAGGTGTCAGATTTTTTCCATCATCCCCGCCGCCGGTACGGCTCTCTTTGCTGAACATGTTTTTCACGATATAACCAAAATGGCGGAACTGGAAGAACCCCGTACGTACCGTCAGATAAATTCCGGTTACCAGAATGGTGATCAGCAGCGGCAGACCCCAGAGCCAGCCGGTAATCGATTCAAATACTGCAAACATTACATTACGCCTCCTTAAAACATATGATAATTACGAACACCTATATATTTAGCAAAAGCCGTGCCAATGGATTTTGTGAAAAAAATGCAAATATTACCTGAAAAAACAGCGATCAAAAAGGACAATACCGTTGCTTTATCCTTTAATTTATCCTATAATTGTCCTATGAAAACTATTTATATCGTGTTTAACAACAAAGAAAAAATCGACGTCTGGTCCTCCATGTACGATAATCTGAAGGCCGTCTTTGCAGACTATGTATCCGTCAAAATCTGTTTTCTCGACGAAACGAATTCGTCAGACCTGACGGATGGCGACCTTTTTCTTGTACTCTATCGGGACCGTGTCTATCCGATGAAGAAATATGTATCCTCTCTGGACAAGGTTATCGTTATGTCTCGCACAGTTCAGAGAAAATACCTGGATGAACTGTATGAACTGCCGGAAGGCACAGAGCTGCTCGTGGTCAATGATTCTGAGGAAAGTACCATACAGACTGCAAACAATCTGTATGCTCTGGGTCTGAATCATCTGAACCTGGTTCCCTTCCTTCCGAATGAACCAAACCCGGCCTGCGGACGGATACGTATTGCTGTAACGCCGGATGAAGAGGATATGGTACCGCCGCATATTAACCGAATTATAAACATTCAAAGCAGATGCATCGATACCAATACTTTCATTACGATTATCAATAAACTGAATCTGAATAACGATCAGATTACACGCAATCTGCTGAAGTATACCCAGACGCTGGCAAGCAGCGGCACTGACCCTGCCAGAAAATACATAACAGATAATCTAAAAGAGGAAATGCTGAAAAACGCATTCGAAGCGTCCGGAAATGCCATTCTGCTCACCGACGCATCCCGTGTACCTGTATACTGCAACGATAAGGCCGCCGCCTTTTTCAACATTACAGTGGGAAGCAGCCAATGCCTTCAGGATAGACTCGGCCGCAGATACGAGGAAATCTTCTCATCGGAAGACTATCAGAACCGGCTGATCCGTATCGAAGGCAGCAATTATATTTTCACCCGCAGTACCATTCGCATTGTAGATCAGGTGATCGGATATTCCTTCTATATCAATACGGAAAAAGAGCTGAAAAACATGGAACTGGATATCAACAAACAGTTGATCAAGAGCGGGCTGGTGGCCAAATATCATTTCAAAGATATTATTGGACACTCTGATGCCATGGAGCAATGCATTGCGAGGGCAAAAAAAGTCGCACTTACGGATTTTACTGTGCTGATCAGCGGTGAAAGCGGTACCGGGAAGGAGCTGATGGCACAATCTATCCACAACTTTTCTGCCCGGAAGGACCGTCCCTTTGTAGCCATCAACTGTGCTGCCTTGCCGGAATCTCTGCTGGAAAGTGAACTGTTCGGCTACGAAAAAGGGGCATTTACCGGTGCCTCCGCACAGGGAAAGCTTGGTCTTTTCGAACAGGCGAATCGTGGAACCGTCTTTCTCGATGAAATCGGAGATATGTCCTTAAATCTGCAGGCCAGACTGCTTCGCGTACTGCAGGAAAAACAGCTGATGCGTCTCGGAAGTGATAAAGTCATCAACATTGATGTGCGGATTATTGCCGCTACCAACCGTGATCTTCCCGAAGCAATCCGCAGACATGAATTCCGCGAAGACCTATATTACCGACTCTGCAATATTCCAATCAATCTTCCGCCGCTGCGGGAGCGAAAGGAAGATATTCCGGCCATCTTCACATCTTTTCTGGATGATGCAGATGACCTGATGACAAATGCGCTGTTTTTTCAGCTCAAGCAATATGACTGGCCCGGTAATATTCGTGAGCTGAAAAATGCAGCAGACTATTTCCGTACACTGGGAGAACTGCCGGATACCGTACAGAACGCTGCACCTGCAGGCAGCAATTTGAAAATCGAAAACACTGCAACAGACGCCATAATGAATGTGGATTATCCCGAAGACAGTGAGCTCAATGTGCTGATTCTGACCCTGATACGCACCCACTCCACCGCCTCCACCGGAATCGGACGCACCGCAATCCTGCAGCTGCTGCGTGAAAGAAATATCCGGATCAGTGATAATAAGCTCCGTCTCAGGCTCCATGAACTGGAAAAACAGAACTTGATCTATACGACCCGCGGCCGTACCGGCTTCCGTCTTCGGTAATCCACAGCCGGAACGCCCTCAGCCAGCCCAAAAACGACAAAGAACGGCAGACTGTACATTCTGCCGTTCAAAAGTTGATCAACTAATCTATTTCTGAAAATTAAGCTTCAGCCACTACTTCCTTACCGTCATAGTAGTTGCAGTTCGGGCAAACTCTGTGCGGAAGTTTCGGTTCGTGACACTGCGGACAAATGGATAAGCCCGGTGCGGTCATCTTCATGTTAGCGGATCTTCTCTTGTCTCTTCTAGCCTTAGAAGTTTTTCTCTTAGGTACTGCCATATCTTAACACCTCCTTGTGCGTCATTTTCTGTATTTCATTGTATACAAAATATGTCAACACCGTCAACCACTTCATTTTACACTAAGTGACCGGATTTGTCAACAATTATTTTAATTTGCTTACGATGTTCAGCGTATCTCTTGCGATCATCAGCTCTTCGTTGGTCGGGATCAGCAGCAGTTTCACTTTCGCATCATCGGTGGAGATAATGGTTTCCTTACCTCTTACCTTATTCTTCACAGGATCCAGGCTGATACCCAGATTACCCAGTTCATGGCAGATGATCTCTCTCATGGAAGCATCATTTTCGCCGACACCGGCAGTAAATACGATGGCGTCTACGCCGTTCATTTCCGCGATATATGCTCCGATATAGAATCTGACCTTATGAGCAAATACTCTCAGTGCCAGATCCGCTCTTTCGTTTCCGTCCTCAACAGCCGCTTCGATGTCTCTGAAGTCGGAGGACACGCCGGAGATTCCCAGGACGCCGGACTTCTTGTTCATCACGTTGTCCATTTCAGCCTGAGACAGGCCTTCCTTCTTGGCGATGAAGTTTACGATAGCCGGGTCAATATCACCGGACCGGGTACCCATAACCAGACCTTCCAGCGGAGTAAAGCCCATGGAGGTGTCAATACATTTTCCGCCTTTGATCGCGGAAACAGAAGCGCCGTTGCCAAGGTGGCAGGTGATGATCTTCAGATCCTTGATGTTTACATTCAGGATGTCCGCTGCTCTCTGGGAAACATACTTGTGAGAAGTTCCGTGGAAACCGTATCTTCTCACGCCGTATTTCGTATAATATTCATAAGGCAGCGCATAAATATAGGATTCCGGCGGCATGGTCTGATGGAATGCGGTATCAAAGACGCCAACCATCGGCGTATTCGGCATCAGCTCCCTGCATGCCGCGATACCCAGCAGGTTAGGCGGATTGTGCAGCGGAGCCAGTTCTATGCATTCCTCCAGCGCCTTGATCACTTCTTCGGTGATCAGAACGGAATCTGCATACTTTTCTCCTGCATGAACGACTCTGTGTCCAACCGCGCCGATCTCATCCATGGAAGCGACCACACCGTGCTCCTTATCCTGAATTGCCATCAGAACCTGTGCAATTGCGTCCTTATGGTCTTCCATCGGAGTCACCAGCTTGAA
This sequence comes from Bacillota bacterium, assembly GCA_022770665.1. Classification (GTDB taxonomy): domain Bacteria; phylum Bacillota; class Clostridia; order Peptostreptococcales; family Anaerovoracaceae; genus RGIG7179. The sequence continues at coordinate 5,751 of JALEHL010000088.1, read as the reverse complement.
CTTGTCCATGCCGATCTTTTCATGGGTGATTACAGAGCCTTCCATGCCGATTCTTTCAACCAGGCCCTTTGCCAGTAATACTTCATTGGTCATATCCAGAACCTGATACTTTAATGAAGAGCTGCCGCAGTTAATTACTAAAATTTTCATGTATTTCATATCCTCCATTAATTAAATTAACGATAACTAAGCCTTAAATATTATACACTCTGCATCCGCATCTTTCAAGTATTTTCCTTAAAAAACCGCACCCCTTCCACCATGTCACAATGGTCATACAGGTTTCTTCCACAGGCCAGATTATAAAGGTCTGCAGCCAGGATATCCTTCCGGATCAGATCTTCGATTTCCGGTGCATTTTCCAGCTCCCGGTTCACATTAGTGATCACAGGAATCCCGCAGATCCCGGCCTTTTTTACAGCATTCAGATATCGGCTTCCCCGCTGGTTCAGGGCCAGCACCCGGGCATAATCCCTGCCTGCATTTACGTCTTCTTTTGTGATTCCCAGCAAAATCTGGGCGGCAAATCGCTGAATTCTCGTCCGGGTATATCGTTTGGATTTCATTTTTTCATAGAGATTCTCCATGCACCGACAGCTTCGGATCTCTTTGCGCGCCTTGTTTCCGAGGCCTTCCCCGCCGGCCTCTGCCAGATCCAGTATGTCTGCCGGTGTGGTAAAAATCCTCTGGGCAACCATGCGGAAGTACTCCCCTTCTCTGTTTTTCAGTGTTTCCTCGCTGACTGTCAGATCATCCGGCATCCAGTCCGACACAGGGATGCCGCGGGCTGCCAGTTGCCGGATGGCAGAGGCCGAAGCAAATCTGCCTGCAGGCAGCAGATCATGGTAACCCGTTCCCTGCCGTTTCACCGTCACCGGTTTCGCTTTGTCCATATATTTCAGATACTCCAGTGCCAGAATGTGATTTGGTCCCTGCAGCATACCCAGTTCCTCTTCCGTCAGAATATCCTTAAAGACCTGCTGCCGTGCTCTCGGCCAGGAAACGCCCTCCTTGACCATAGATTGGATACTCTGCACCATTTTCCCTTCCGCTGCCTGCAGCTTGTCCTTTATCCTGAGAAGCGTCGAAAGATCCCCCGACTCGCTGCCGAAGGAAATGAAATCTGCGCCCAGATTTTGGAGAATATTCACCCCTGCCCTGGCGAAATTTCCTGCACTGCTGACCGCAGACACCGTCGGAAGCTCCGCCACCAGATCCGCGCCGTTTCTAACCGCACATGCTGCCCGGCTCCACTTATCCTCCAGAGCCATCTCGCCCCGCTGGGTGAAATTTCCACTCATAACAACCAGAATCACCTCCGCACCGGTGATCCTTCGAGTTTCCTGTATATGCCACAGATGCCCATTATGAAACGGATTGTACTCCGCCACAATCCCGGCAGATGAAATCTCTTGCATTGGATTTCCTCATTTCTTCCAAACTTTTTCGTATGTATTATATCATAATTCCTGCCAGGAATACAGAAAGAATTCCGGCAAGAAGCCCATGGGTGGCCTTGCGCAGCAGAATATCCTTTATTCCGATTCCGGATCCTTCTGCCATGGACACCGACTGGCCGATAACCGACAGCCCGCCAAAAGAGACCAGAACCGCAGTCAATATCGTTTTCAGCTGCAGCGAAATATTACAGGCACCGACCATGCTGGATCCTGCCGTCATTTCCAGCAGACCTTTCAGAACGGAACATACCGTCTCATTGCCAATCAGGCGAAACAGTCCTGCAGCATCCAGCAGCTGCATGCCGATCATGAAGAGAATCAGATACGCAAGGATCAGCGCCATGGCTCGAAAGCCAGAAAGAATGGACTGGGTGAAAGAATCCAGAAGTCCTGCGTTCCCGCCAGTGATTTCCCGGTTTCGTCCAGGTATCTTATGCTCCTTCCTTCTGTCACCGGATCCAGGACTGGTTTTCCAGAAAAAACCGTTCAGTAGCGCAGCACCGTAATGTGCCGCTGTCACCACCGCCGCTGCGCGAGTGCTGCCCAGAAAGCCGCCGATGGTACCCATGAGGAACGCCGGTCCCGTCACCATGGCGTAGCTGAGCACCCACTTTCCTTCTTCCAGGCCGAGTGCCCCGGTTTTCACCATATCCGCCGATACTCTGGCCCCCATAGGATATCCGGACAGACAAGCCGCTGCGAACGGATAAACTCTCGAAGGCAGTTTTTCCAGATTCCCTGTTCGCGTAATAAAATCGGAAAAAATAAAAAACGGCAGCAGAACCGGAACAATGGAATTCGCCCAGATGATGATGGCAGACTTGGATCCGGCTTCCGTCACCTGCGGAAACAGTACCATGGCAGCGGTAAACACGGTAACCAGTACCAGTATCAGTTTGTTTTTATTAATAAAATGAAAACCCATGATAAAGTATATGACTTTTTCATGGGTCTATTCTCTGATTTATTTCTGTTATTCCTGCAGTTCCGGCGTTTCCCCCTCGTTCTGCGTCTTATAAGCCAGAGCTTTCATCTCCTCCCGGTTGCTGGCCAGTGTTTCATTGATGCCGGCAAACGTCTTTTCCAGATTGGAATACATCTCGCCGAAATACTTCATATTCAGTTCATCCATCTTCTGCTGCATGTCGAAAAGCATCTTGTCGACATAATCATACGTCCGCATTTTCAGGACCTTCGCATGGGTTTCCGCATCCTGGCGGATCTGCTCTGCAAGCTTGGTGGCCCGAAGCGTGATATCATCGGATTCTACGAGATAATCAGCCTGCTTTTTCGCTTCCCGTATGATTCTTTCGTATTCTGCCTTTGCTTCCTCCAGAATCCGATCCCGTTCATCCCGGATCCATTTCGCCTGCTGCACATCATCCGGCAGAGCCAGACGGATTTCTCTTACAATCTGAAATACTTCTTCCGCATCCAGCATGATCTTTCCTGTCAAGGGCAGTCCCGGCGCCTCGTCTACCAAATCTTCAATCTCCTCCAGCAGTTCTAATACCTTCATCGTGTCTTCCATAATCAGTACGCTTTCCCTTTCATTCGTTTCAGTACATTGGCAGGTACCAGTGCCTCTCCGTTTCCGCCCAGAGAAATGACCTGCTTGGCCATCGTGGAGCTGACGAAAGAATACTTCGCGTCTGCCATGAGAAATACTGTTTCAACTTTATCGTGATATAAGTGTTCGTGGAGATGCGCCATCTGCAGTTCACTGTCGAAATCACTCACGCAGCGCAGCCCGCGCACCACTACGTTAAAACCGTTGTTATTCACGTAATCCGCCAGGAGTCCGCGGCATTGTGACACGCTCACATTGGAGAGATGTGCCGTGGATTCCCGGATCATTTCCATTCGCTCCTCGAAGGTGAACATGGAGTGTTTCTCCAGATTGACCACGACGCCCACCACCACTTCGTCAAAAATATTGGCTGCCCGTTCGATAATATCCAGATGTCCCAGTGTCAGCGGATCAAAAGAACCGGCATACAGGGCTTTTGTCTTCATTCATCCTACCTGTACTTTCTGTCTGAGTCGCAGTGTTCTGAAAAAGAATACTGTCGTTACATTTTATCACAATTTTCGGGAAGAATCAATATATCAGCCGTAGATCGTGACAGACATAGAGCCATAGCGCCGATCTTTCAGCTTCACATATCCCTCGATCTCATCCGGAAACGGGTCTTCACTGGAATGTTCTGCGATAATGATTCCTTCTTCCGCCAGAAGCTCCAGTTCAGAAATCAGACGGAAGCAGTCTTCATAAAGCCCTTTCTTATAAGGAGGGTCCAGAAAAAAGATATCTACCGGCTCATGGATTTTGTTCAGAACTTTCTCAAAATCCCCGAAGATCACCTGACTCCGCTCTTCGGCCCGGCAATGCTCCACATTGCGGCGCACCAGTTCGATACCGGTACGTGAATTATCGCCGAAATAACATTTCGCTGCGCCTCTTGAAAGCGCTTCCAGCCCCAGATTCCCGGTTCCAGCGAACAGATCGCAGCAGACTGCGTCTGGCACATTTCCCGAAATCATGCTGAACAGCGCTTCCTTCACTTTTTCCGATGTCGGCCTTATATCGTAATTTTCCGGAGTCTCCAGCCTGCGGCCTTTAAACTCCCCTGCAACAATCCTCATAAATATTCACCTCATTTAAAATTTCTTTTTTTATATATTACCCTATCTGCGCCAGAAAATCAATGGCAGCTGTCCACCAGATGCGCCATTTATTACATGTCATAAAAAGAATCAGCCCGTGTAACACTATTAACGTAATAGGAGGTGAACAAATCATGTCATTACAAGATAAGATGAATGTTAATGCAAAACCTGCATTAAACAGTCTGAAGACAGAGATTGCCAATGAGCTTGGCCTGGCGAACTATGAACAGCAGGACAAGGGCAACCTGACTGCAAGACAGAATGGCTATGTCGGCGGTTATATGACCAAGAGACTGGTCGAAATGGCTGAAAGACAGTTAGCCGGTAAGTAGGACTGAGTTTTCAGAAACTCACCTGAAGCGCTGAAACTGCGTGACACACGCGCCGCAGCGCACGACAATCAAATTTGGATAAATGCAGAAAGGACAGCTTCGTACGAACTGTCCTTTTTGCCATATCGCTTTCTTATTCGAATGCCGCTTCGAAGTAATACCAGTTATATTTCCTGCACTTGCTTGCCGCTGATATGCTCGATCTCAATCTGAAACATCTGGGTTGCCTTGCCTGAGGCTGCAATTTCTTCAAGGACCAGATCCTCATTCGGATAATATTTCATTGCAAATTTTTTTAACAGAGCCACTGCGCGCTCACTCTCGTCATGACCAATCAGGTGACATCTGCCAAAGACAACCGCACTCTGGACATATGGTGCCCAGGCTATGTCTTTTACCGTTTCGTTTCCGTAAACAGTAAAACATACCTTGTCGCACGCTTTCAAAGAATCCACTTTGTGGCCTGCTTTCGCACCATGAAACAGAATCGAATTGGTATCTTCATCATACAGATAATTGATTGGTATGGCATAGGGATACCCATTCTCACCATGAACCGCCAGAACTCCGCGTCGAGAAGAGCGAAGCAGTTCCTTCGCCATATCAATGCTGATTTCATTTACTTTTTTTCGAATTGGTCTGAACATAAATTTACCTCCTGAGATATGTTTTCGATAAGATTGCACGGAGGGCAGTCCGGTGCAGCACTTTTTTATGAAAATCTATGATGAATCCTATTTTATCATAACTTTTTCCTCAGTATCAAGAGAGAATGCACATTATGTTTCTTCATGAATATCATTGCTGCCTTTTTCAATTCCAACCGATGCAAGGCTGATTCCAATAAGTACATCCTCGATACACCTTTTATAGCTTTTCCTGATCTCCGCACTCTACCTACTCATCAAATGGAAAGTTGTCAACATCTCATAAATCCGCAACAACCTATCTCAGAGTATTCAGCAAAGCCCAGCGATTGATAGAAAGCCACTGTTTCAGGTGTGTTGTCTGTTGTCAGCTGAATTTGCCGAACAGCGGGATATCGGTTCAGAACTGCATTTATCAAAGCTGTCCCAATCCCCTGACGCTGCTTTTTCGGATACACCAAAATATCCTGAATAAATACAATGGTAAAACCATCACCAACAGCCCTTATGATCCCAAGCAGTTCATCATCTTCGTATGCTGCCAGGACCAGCAGCGAATGCTTATATCCCTGCTCCAACACCGACATATTCTCCGTATATGCAGTCCAGCCAACCTCTGTATAAAGGCACCGGATATCATCT
>JALEHL010000086.1 GCA_022770665.1 Bacillota bacterium | reverse complement strand
TGGAACGGCAGTTCATCAAAGACGCCGCCGAGCAAAATCGAAATGCCGGAATTGCGCTGGCGAAAGAAACCTGCAAAAAATACCGCCGCGAGGGGCTCTATTTCGATGAAATTCTCCAATCGGCAAAATCCGGAGGTCAGGGATGAATGATTATTTCAAAGTGAATGAGAAAATCGATGTTTCCGAGGGAGGCACGTCGAAACCTCTCAGCGACCTGCAGCTGAAACTTTGCGACATTCAGGGCAGGCTGTTTGAGCTGTCCGCAGAAAAGGGATACGGTAGCGCTGCGTTCGCCAGAATATTTATGACATCCGATACCGCCAAGGCCCTGGACTCATCCTACAATCGGATGCAGTGGGCCGGGGAGGAATATCTGATGGAGGAAATCACGGAAAAAAATGCCGGTTATTCTGTGAAAAACTCCCTGACCGGCGGTGAAATCTACCCGAAGGAAGTTCTCTACTGGATGGGGTATCTTTATCGCTTCTGGCACATTTACACCGGCGAAAGCAGTGCCAGAATCTACCGCCAGGCCCCCGCAGCAACCATGAACCGCAACTACCTGCTGTTCCACACTATGGACCCAGCGCTGGCGGTTGAGGATCTGAAGAAGGTGGGGAGGAAGTGAACAATTCTGCAGAATTCACTAATGCATTCAAGGATTAACTGTGAATAATACATGATGTCTTTCTTCAAACTCTTTCTAGAAACTATTAAAAATATTACCGAATAGAATCTTAAAATCTGACCGAATGGGTTATACTATATATCAGTACAGAAACAATGGAGATGTTTCAGATGGATAAAACCGCATATAGACCGCGTATCATAGACAAGCAGATTCAGGAGTATCTTACGGTATTTGGTGCGATTTGCATCGAAGGTCCAAAGTGGTGTGGAAAGACATGGTCTTCTTCTTATCACAGCAACAGTGAAATCATGATTGGTAGTCCGGAGGGCAACTTTCAGAACCGCCGTCTGGCGGAGATGTCCCCCGCAATCGTGCTGGATGGTGCTGTGCCCCGTTTGATTGATGAATGGCAGGAAGTTCCCCAACTCTGGGATGCTGTGCGGCACAGAGTGGATCAGAGACCGGAAAAAGGTCAGTTCATTTTAACCGGCTCTGCAACTCCCGTTCGGAAAGGGATTCTGCACAGTGGAGCCGGAAGAATTGCACGACTGCGCATGCGTCCCATGTCGCTCTATGAATCCGGTGAATCCTCCGGTGTAGTATCTCTGGAAGAACTTTGTGAAGGGAGACTGACTCCAGCCATGACCGGAGAGGTAGATCTTCGAAATCTGATCACATATATCATTCGGGGAGGATGGCCCGGAAATCTGGATACCCCGGCAGAAAAAGCGGGATTACTACCGACAGAATATCTGACGGCTGTCATTGAGGACGATATTTATCGAATGGATAATGTAAAACGAAATCCGACGAAAATGCGTCTCCTGTTGCGTTCGCTCGCCAGAAATGAAAGTACGACCGTCACCAACAAAACCCTGAAAAACGATGTGAAGGAAATCGACGATGAGGATATCGACACAGATACGATTGCTTCGTATCTTGATATATTCAAACGACTGTTTCTGACTGACAATCTGGAACCATATGCTTCCCGGATTCGTTCATCTGTCAGAGTAAAGCAGGCAGAAAAACGCCATTTTTCTGATCCTTCCCTTGCCTGTGCTTTATTAAAAGCAACGCCGGAACGTCTGCTGAATGATCTGAAAACGCTGGAATTCCTGTTTGAATCATTGTGTGAAAGAGACCTGAAAATCTACGCAGAATCCTTCGGGGCACATCTGTATCACTATCAGGACTATGCAAACAAGGAAATTGATGCGGTCCTTGAACTGCAGGACGGCAGATGGTGTGCGTTTGAAATCAAGTTAGGAGCAAACCAGATTGATGAGGCAGCCAGAAATCTGCTTTCCATCAGGGGGTCCATCGAGGAGAGCGGCGGCACGCTGCCGTCTGTAATGTGTGTAATCTGTGGTCTTTCCAATGCCGCCTATCAAAGAGAAGACGGTGTATTCGTCGTTCCGATCACCGCCCTCAAAAATTGACAGGCACTAAAATTATAGTGCAGCTGCCGGATGTTCAAAGTACTTGCGTTTTTCAGTTTTTTTCTTCCATAGCAACTTCCACTTCCTTGCCCCGGAAGGCTGCGCCGTATTTCACGATGGT
>JALEHL010000140.1 GCA_022770665.1 Bacillota bacterium | reverse complement strand
GATGGTATACACCCGCTTCGAATCCTGCAGGGTGGAAAGGTTCTTCCAGTTCACCAGAGCATCCAGGTCCAGCTTCAGCTGATCCATGGAATAGTCCGCATAGAGCTCGTCCTCCCGCATCCTTTCAAGCACATCTTCTTTGTATAACCGAAAATGCATCTTTTCGTATTCATTGAAAAAGATGCGCATGATTCTCCGGTACTGCGGTGCATTGATCGCAGACAAATATGAAGTTTCCGTTATGGGTTCCAGATATTTCAAGTTAGTTCCTGCTTTCTGTGAGTTTGGCTATGAGTTTGGCAATGGTTCTGTTAATACGTCTTTCATGTCTGTCATATTGTAATCGACTGGGAATTGCAATGGTTTTTCTGTTGAAGTTCGTCGATTTTTGCTGGAATTTGTTGTAAATTTTCCTTTAATGTCACTTTTCAAATGTGTTATCCTATTATTACCATTAACTTAAATACTTTCCAAAAAACATATGCGAAACAGTTTGGGTTGATTGTATAATCAAGTTGAACAATTAAATAAAAATCCATAGTGACGTTTCTGTGGTAGAATGTAAGTGCTAAATCACAATCACCAAAGGAGTCATCACCATGGATCATGTATATTCTACCACAACTGAACACCAAAAAGGGAAACATCTTTCTTACGACGAAAGAATTCTTATCCAGGTTCGCTTGAAAGACGGCTGGTCAGCCAACAAAATCGCCAAGGAAATCGGCTGTGCTCCGAATACCGTCCGCCACGCCCTGATCCGCCGGCAGCCAGCCGAAGGTTAGCTGTAATTACATATTTCGTTTTCATGGTTTCCACATTTTCAGACCGGACATGCAAACAAAATGAGCCGACATTTCTGCCAGCCCAATATCTTTGCTTTATTCTTCGATTCGAGAAGTTAAGTAACCCTCTACTGCTTTGCAAAATTTTTTAGCCGCCAGAATCTGTTCTTCTGTTTCAGTTCTTGACGCAATGAAGAAATCATCATAATCACTGGCATTTCGTATTTCATTTGCGCTCATGATTATTTGTGAATATTCTTTATCAAAAATACCAGTCTTAATGTAATCTCTCTGAAAGTGCTGAATCACACCGGAATGTTTTTTATAATCAACTCCATCTAAAGCCATGACTGCACGCATTGAATAAAATATAGCATAGTAAGCACGGTTATTCCCACTCTTATAGCTGCCATTTTCAAACAGATTCTCTGCATCCCGGATCAATTCTTTCGCACGTTCCATTCTGTACCGTGCCAGAGTTTCCGTCATAGCATCATGCACTCAACCTCACCCCTTCGGTATCAATGTTCCGATAATACGGCAGAACACTTCTATATTGTTCAAACTCCTTCTTCGGAATGCAGGATATGCATACTACTTTGTCATAGCTGAGGCTCAAACTGCTCATCAGTTCTGTCAGTGAATCTTTGTACTTTCGAGTTTCCTCACGGTCAAGGCTTAAAATCAGAACAATGTCAATATCCGATTCTTCATCAAAGTCCCCTCTCGCATAGGAGCCATATAGAATCGCTTCGCAAAGATTATCCCCTGTAATATCCACGACTCCGCTATATATCTTTTTCAGCAACTCGTTTAATGCTTTTTCTGACATAACATCTCGCCTCCATATCTATATTTTACTTGAAACAGACCGGATATGCAAGCAAAAAGCAATTCTTATCCCCACACCGCATCATCTGCCTTCAGCTTGTCCGCCACGCCCTGATCCGCAGGCAGCCAGCCGACAGAGTCCATGTCGCGGCGCGTCAGCCACCGGGCAGCTTCATGTTCCCGCAGTTCCAGATGGGAAGCCTCCTCCGCCAGTTCGCAAAGGAAGCAGTGCATGGACAGATGAAAGGCCGGATAGTCATACTCCACCATGTCCACCAGGCGGCCAACCTGCACCGTCACATTCAGTTCCTCCTGAATCTCCCGCACCAGCGCCTGCTCCGGCGTTTCGCCCGGCTCAATCTTTCCACCCGGAAACTCCCATCCGCCTTTGAACTCTCCATATCCCCTCTGGGTTGAAAAAATCTTTACGGTATCCCCCTGCTGCCGGCGAATGATGGCAGCCGCTACATATATTGTTTTCATGGTTACTGTTTTTTACTGTTTTTTTCTTCACAAAATCCATCATCCTGGCGCTTTCTCTTATCTGAGTCTATGGATTGCCGGAGAATGCATCAGCATGTTCCTGAAATCCGGATCAAAAGCACTCTCGACCAGTTTATCAAAGCTTTCAGAATACGCTTCAAGCTCATCCAGATACATTAAGTCTGTTTACGACTGCAAAGATCATCACCGTACCGATGCGAAGCTTGTTTCCGCCTCCATCACTTTCATCATCAGCATCGGCGAAAAGAGCATTCTGCACCTTCGAATAGATTTCTACTGCTTTCTGCAGCTCTGCTTTCACGGAGTCAGCAAGGAACATATCAGCCGGCAGGTGGTTCAAGTCCGTCATCCCATCACCCCATTACTGTTCAACTGTTTTTGAAAGAAGTGCGGAGAGTGCTTTTGTGTTGTTCACCAATGCACCGAGACTCTGCTTCTGTTCAATGCTCAACTGTGCATAATCTTCGCCATACATCGAAACACACTGCGCATACATTTTGTTCAGTCCCTCTCTTACAGAGCACGTCTCTTTCAGCAGCCCGCCAATCTGCACATCAATTTCTCTTACTCTTTCTGTATTATCCTTCACTGCAGTAATTTCATCGTTTTTCTGCTTATTCAGCGTTGTCCTCTTCTTCGCGAAAAGCAGAATAGACGATAACAGCGTTGCCCCTGCGATGGTCCATCCAACAGGACCTGACATTGCGAGAAGTGCATTTCCGGCCTGCACAGCCTTACCCTTGATCCTGGTGATTTTCTCAGGATCAATTTCTTTCAGCCCGCCCAGCTTTGTCTTTATAAAATCTGCCCTAAGAATACCTCCTGAAACGTAATTGAAATCTGCACCTCATTACATTGCCTGCAGATTTCGCGAATCATGACCGTACAAACACCAGCGTTGTTGCCGTATCTCCATCCTGGAAACACATTTCCAGGTTTCCCTTCCCGGTAAACCGGTAAGTCAGTTCCTGATTCATGGACATTTTCTCCCAGCCGCCCGGCAGGTCTGTGTCCACAGTTTTCAGAATATGGATTACCATTTTATTCTCTGTCTGAATTTCCAGCGTCCCTTCAATGCCAGGATTGCCTGCCTCATTATCGTACATGGAATAACTGCTGTCATCCTGCACTTCCAGATGGAGATAGCCCGTGTAAATATCATCCCGCTCCAAAGGCTCTGCTTCGCACTGCCAGCTTCCCACAAACGGTTCCAGAAGCGCCGCATCTTCTGTTACAGGCAGTGTGTTCTTTCCCGCCTTGCCGCATCCTGTCATCGCAAAAATTAAAGCTGCAATACACAAAGCCGCTGCCGCCCCTCTCCGGATTCTTCCTTTCTTTCTCATCATCCATTCCTCCCCTGTTTGAAATATTCTGCTTCTTCTGCCCGGATCCGCAGTTTCCGGTATACCGGGCTCTTGTCTTTCCGGATCCGGTCAATCCAGTGAAACCCATTTTCACTGCCCTGCCACTGAAAAATAACGAAATACTCCGAATAAAAACATCCGATGTACGTTTCCATTCCCACTTTCAGATCCCGATATTTCATCGCTTCCCGGAAATCAAGGTTCAGTGCGGACTCCAGCTCATCCATAGCTGCCGGAAAGGAAGGAGGGATCACTTCCTCAAAATACATCTCATAACCGTGAAACAGCAGCAGATGCTTCTTCGTCTCCAGATTATTCAGAAAGTATTTCACATCACGCTTCATCACTTCTTCCAGCACCGCAGGACAGGCGCATTCTTCCTCTGTATCCAGACTGTCCAGCACCTTCAGACCGGACAGATCAAAAAGCCTGAGCGCAGCATGCAGCCGGGTAGCCGGATTTTGACCGGCATCGCCAGGCCGACTCTTTCTCCGCAGCTCCGAATTGCTGAGGATCAGTTTGAGATCCAAACCGTAATCTCCCGCAATGCAGTCACATTCCCCATGTGTTTCGGAAGCGGGGTGGCAGAACGAGATGCCTCCTGTTTTTTCCATAAACCATTCTGACGCATTGAGAAATTCCAGAACGTATTTTTCGTAATTGCAATCCGGCTCGCCCGGAATATAGTCTTTGATCAGAAACTCGGGCGGCAGAGAAACCTCCCGCAGATAAGCTTCATACATCGGTGCTTCCTCACAGCATCTCAATCAGCTTTTCCAGATCCTGCTCCGTGAACTCATCCGGATTCACGTTTGCCATATAACAGGCGTTTTCAAACACGTCTTGGTCGAATTCGTCTTCCGGCAGCATGCTCATACACGCGGCAACGCGAAGTATCATGTCCTCACGCTCATCTTCTTCCCCGTCATCCATCGGATCATCGTATCCTCCAAAATCGACAATAATGTGGCCGTTTCCGGTCTGTCCGTTTCCCCACTGATCAAAATCCATTTTTTCATTCCTCCTGATTCTTTTCTGCCGGTTCAAAAAGCGCCACTGTCTTTTTTGCCAGCTCCACCTGCTGCCGGATCACATTCTCCGGCCCGGTAATGCGGATCCTGCCTCCGAAATTCATAACCCAGGTCAGAAACACCGGACTGACCGAAACCTTTACCGTCACATCAAAACAGCTGTCATCCGCCGGCCGCAGCAGGATATCCTGTCCAAACCGGTCGATAACCGCGTCTGCCATGGCATTCTCGCACCGGAGCGTAACCTGTGTATCCTCTCCGCTGAACATGCCAAAAGTCTTCCGGGAATACAATGCCAGGTCAAAATTCCGAAACGCCTCGTCCCCCTGCCGTTTTGCATCCGATATCGATAAATTTTTCATCTTATCAACCCGGTAATGTTTGATGATCCCGCTTTCTCCATCAAACGCCACAAGATAATAATTCTCATCATCCCACATCAGGGCCCACGGGCTGACCTGATACACCTTTCCGCCATGCTGCGGTTCCCGTTCCATGTGCACATTCCACTTGAAATACTGGAAGGTGATCTGCTTCTGCTGGGAAATGGCATTATGGATCTCATCGATCGCATAGTAAATGGATTCATTCATGGTTTTGATCCGGTTCGCCACATAAACCTGCCTGGAAAGCTGACGTGCCTGATGAATGCTGGTCAGTCCTTCGATTTTCCGAATCAGCGTTTCTGTTTTTTTCTTCGTGATGAATCGGGAGGACTGAACTGCATCAACCAGCAGCTTCAGCTCAGCCAGTTCGAAAGTCCGGCTGGCTATATAGTATTCTGTCCGGTTTCCTTCTGTTCGTTTTTCAATATCCAGTCCAAGCGTCTTCAGTGTCTCTAGGTCATCATAGATGCTCTTCCGCTCTGCCTGCACGTCGCAGTGCTGCAGTTTCTCAATAAGCTCTCCCATCGTCAGGCCGTGCTCATCATCGGTTTCTTCCATCAAAATCCGGGTAACATACGCCATCTTCAGTTTCTGGTTCGATGATCTTGCCATCTCTTTCCTCCCGCAAAATCTTCCGTTTCGGCATAGTCTCGCAGTATCATTATAGCGCAGGAGATGCATGTTTTCAATGTCTTTCCTCTTCCTGCAAAAAATGCGGAAGACCCCGGGTGGTCTCGCGGGAATCGGGGACCGGCCGGGGTCTTTCATGCATCCTCTGTCTCCAAGTGGTGGAAGCCTGTGCCTTCTCGCTATTTCAGTTTAAACAAAACGGTTCTGCTGTTGCCATTGATGTCATTGACAACAATTTTAAAAGAGCCTGTGCCGGAAAGTTCAATTCCATTTTCAATCTCTTCAGGAGTCAGTGTCTTTACCTTGCTTCCCATATACAGTTTCACGCTCTTCACACCGCAATTGTCGCTGAAAGTGATCTTTCGTTCTTTCGTGTATGTCTTCCTGTTGATTACGCCGGATACGGACGGTCTGGTGGTATCCTTGATGGTAAAGGTTTTCTCTGCTTTATTTCCGTAATAATCTTCCGCATACACGGTATATTTCCCATTCTTCGCGAAAGTTTTCGAGATATCGAAGGAATAGTATTTTCCATCGTTTTTCTTATACCTGGCACTGCTGATCCCGCTGGCATCTTTCACTGTAACAGTCTTCGGACCGCCGTAAGTCTTGTTATTGGCGATTCCGCTCAGTGTCGGTCTGGTATTTTCAGCTTTCGTGGATACCATAATGTCGTGAACATCATACAGGTCATTTCCCTGTATCTCAAAGGTGGCCGTTTTTTTGTCTTCAGACAGGGTGCCCGTCGTCTTTACAATTTCTTTCGGCATGGTAATGCACACAAAGACCTTCATCGAATTTCCCAGTTCGAGCCCCATGTCTTCCATCATTTTTACATCCTCTTTGGAAACACCAGAGTCCAGCACATAACGCAAACCATTTTCGGAAACGTAAATGCCGGAATATCCCCCATTCTCAAGACCATCTTTCAGTTCTCCGAAGCTGGAAAAGTCGTTTCTAACTTCGAATACATAGTATTCTTTACCCTCTATGGTTTGCACTTTGCCTTCCCCCAGTCCCAGATCTTCTGTAGTCATGCCCAGAGAAGATGCCGCCTGGTCATAGAGCGCTTTATCTACTGTGATTTTGGAATATGACTGTCCGCTCCCGTCCTCATTAACCGAAATTCTGTCTTCGCCGTACATACAGCCGGTAAAACAAAGCACCGCCATCACAACGACCAGCGCTGCTGAAATTCGTTTTTTCATTTCAAATCCTCCTCGTTTACCCTGCCCTAATCATTGGGGCATTTCTAAGTCCAGTATAACACAGAGCGGATCGTTGTCAAAGAAAAAAATGAAATGAAAAAAGGCGAAGCAATAAAGACTGCTCAAAGGTGCTTCACTCGTAAAGCACCTTTGAATCTGTTCCATTTCTTCTGCCTTACTTTTCTTTTTTCTGATGCTGCATCGCAAGAAAAATGGTTGCCGCGGCTGCCAGCACCGTCAGAATGAAGTACAGCATCATCTGACTGGAATCCCCGGTCTTCGGGATCCTGCTTTTTCCTTTCTCAGACTCTGGTTCTTTCTTTTTTTCATTGGATGGTTTTTCTGTACCTGAAGCAGTTCCACCGATCTTTACAGTCTGTCCCTGATCCGTTATCTCTTCATGTGATGCAATTATCCTGCTGCCAAGATACAGTTTCTCAAAGACTACGATGTCAAGACCTTTCAGTTCTCTTGCGTCGAAGGTAAAGGTCATCGTAACCGTGCCGTTTTCGGTCTTCGGCGTAAAGGTCTTTTCTGCAGTCACTTTCTTGCCATCTACGATAATCGCACGCTCCGTATCCTTGTTCATCAGGGTGCCCTTTAAGGTATAGGTCTTACCCGGTGTCAGGTTTTCGTAAGTTACAGTATCCACGATGGTTGCCTTCTTGTATGCAGAAATGGTCTTATCGCCGTCTTTTCCGGTTGCAGTGGTTGCAATCTGCGGTTCATGGGTCTTTTCATTGACCATGGTTACCTTTTCAATCACGCTTCCGTTTTTGATCTCCACCTTGTAGTATTCACCGTCGCAAATATAGCCTGCCGGTGCTTTTGTTTCGCGGTAGTAATACGTTCCTGCGCTGTCAAGCTCAATGGTCAGTTTGCCGTACTGTCCGGTCACATATGGCTTGTCGTTCAGCGGCTTTTCGTCTCTGACCAGTTCGCCATTTTCCATATGGCTGCCGTAGATATCAAACTCAGCGCCTGCCAGGGTTTCTCCGGTTTCCATGTCACTCTTGGTGATTTCCAATAGATACTTCGGAGTAGTCGGCACATAAGGAATATCCGGCACGGTTGTCTTCTCGTTTTCCACAATGATCTGGTAAGGATCCTCTCCCCTTACCACACGGAATTTATGATAGTCGGTGTCCAGGCTGTAGCCGTATGGCGCACTGATTTCACGATAGAAGTAGATGCCATAGTCCAGCGTCATGCCAAACTTACCGTCTGCGCCGGTGGTATAGGTTCCAAGCAGCTGATCCGGCTCTACGGTCCATTCGCCGGATGGTCTTGCGGAGTAGATTTCAAATCTCGCACCGGATAGGGTTCTGCTGTGGTCGTCTTTGTCCACTTTCACAAGCTCCACATACGGTTTGTGATCGTTTTCTACCGCAAAGGAATTCTTGTTATCGCTGTTAATCTTGATCATCAGCTTATCCGATGAGGTGTCCTGGCGTCCCAGGGTTACATTCTTTGCAAATGCAAAGGATCTTGTTCCAAAGGTTCCGGTGGTGGTGACTTTCGCATTGTCCGCATCCTCAAAGTAGTCAAAGAGGGTGTTCTGGATGACTGCGCTGACCACGCCGTACTTATCCATGGAAACAATCACTTCTGCGCCGGATGCCGTCTTTAAGGTTACGGTATCCTTTGCATTGAGCTGGATCGTTCCGCCAGCGTTCAGCGTTTCCGTTGTCACGGTGCCGTTTGCAGTTCTCTGATACTGGCTTGCTGCCGTGTTGTTACCCAGGCTGTCCTTCACGGTCAGAACTGCGCTGTGCGCAAAGATCTGATTGCCCGATGGGGTCAGGTTTCCTGCTGTTTCGGTTACGGTCGTATACCCAAGTTCCGGTCTTGCCGGATCCACCAGTTCGTCACGGGTTGTTACGGTCGTGGATGGTGTATGGGTAATTTCTGCCTGCAGAATGACCGCATCCTTATCCGTTCCGGCTCCCGTTAAAGTGAAGGACGGCGTGTAGGTGTTCAGGTCTTCCCCTGCGATAGCATGCCATTCTTCCTCATAGCTTGCGCTGTAGCCGGTATAGGTTACGGTTGGAACAAAGGTATTAGTTACACCGTCAATGGTGTAATCAAAGGTGTTGTCTTCGGCTTCCACCTTCAGGATCTTGCCGTTTGGCAGGGTAATGTCCGCCTTAGTGCCTTTTACGGTATCGATGTAGATTTCGGTATAATCTCTGTCTGCATCGATGGTAATATACTCGTTTGTAAAGTCTGCATCCAGCGGATAATCGGTTCCGTCGATGGTAATCATCGGCATCGGATACCGGCTTTCCACATAGATTGCGGTCTGTACATGGCCCTTTTCTTCCATCACCATCTTGCCGCTGATGCCGCTTCCGGTGATATAGTCAAAGGTCACATTTGCGGAGTAGTCTCCGTCATCCTCCCGTACCGTAAAGTGATACAGAAGGTCGCTCATGATGTAATCTTCCGGTGCATCCAGTTCCTTCAGGTAGTAATTTCCTTCCGGAAGCTTTTCGTCAATGGTCACGGTGCCGGCATTTTCTGCAGTTACCGTAATCACATCAATCAGATTGTCCTTCTTGATGGTCTTTGTCGTGGTATGCAGAATTCCGTTTGCCGTTGCGGTAATGTCTTCTCCTGCATAAAGACCGAAGGTCACGCTCTGCCCTTCTACCGGCGGAACGTAGTCGTCAGACTTGAATGCCGTTTCAAAGACTTTCGAAAGGTCAATCTGCACCGTGAAATACTGGTTTTCAAAGGAAGTGTCTCCCCATACCAGCGGTGTGAACTGATCCTTATATGTCAGCTGCACCAGCTGATCCTCACCGTTGTTCAGGTAGTTATCGTCAGACTTCAGCTCCCGCACGATATAGTCGCCCAGCGGCAGCAGTCCGCTTTCTGCAAAGCCGTCCGCATTGGTCGTAATAGTCTGGATCAGATCGGTTGCGGTGTAGCGGTTGGTTTTGTAAACATTGAACAGGTCGATGATGCCCACGCCGTTACCGGAGGCTGCCTCTGCGGTATAGATTTTCATGGTGTATCCGTCTGCAAAGGTCACTTCCAGCGGATGGTCTTCCTTCTGGTTTGTGATAATCTGCAGCGTATACATGGCTTCGGCGCCGGCTGCCGCCGCATCGATTCTCTTTGCAGTCACCCGGACGCCATCCGGAAGCCCATCGTCGATATCGAACACGATGGTTGGATTTTCCGGAGAAAGGTCATTGTACCAGTCCAGAATCTTGCTGTAGGTTTCGCCGTCCGCACCAACCTGTGAAAAGTCAAGGGTCGGTACGATATGCTCGTAGGAATATCCGACAGCTGACTGCGGCATGGTAATGGTCGTATAGGCAACGCCGCCTTTATAGATCATTTCCGTGCGGATACCGGAGGTGGTCATAAAGTAGATCGGAGCGGTTACCGGTACGGTTCGGAAGGTGATGGTTTCACCTGCATTTTCGTACTCATAGCCAAGACCTTCATCAATGACTTCTCCTGTCATCGGATTTGCCTGTTTGGTAATGGTTGTTGTTGCTTCTCCGGTCGCCGGATCTGCAGCAGCTCCCAGGCTGAATCCGTCAAAGTTCACGGTAAATCCGTTCGGATCTCCCGCTTCCTGGGTGTACTTCACCTTATATACCTGTACGGCTGCCTTCACAAAGTTTCCTTCGGCCGTACATTCCTGCCAGTTTGTCATGTCAGAGAGCAGCACCCGGTATACGATATTTCCGGTTTCCGCATCCGTCTGGGAAATGATGACATACTGCGGATCGTTTTCCGGATCCCCGGTGAACGGCAGTTTTGTCCAGCCGGCCGGAATGGTGTATTCGATCACCGGTTCCCCGGTTTCGTCCGTTTCCACGAAGGTAAACGGTCTTGCAAGTTCAGTGTACTCGCCTGCAGTGTAATATCCCTTTACAGCTGTTTTGTAAGTGCCGGCTTCTTCGCCCAGAATGATGGCTCTGTCACCGACAGCCGGTGTATTTGCCAGAATCACATCGTTGTTCCATTCGAACTTGGTTCTGGTCTCTTTGTCGTCCACGGTCTTGTAGGTCGGCGGGGTATCCCCTTCATCGTCATAGTCGCCGTCGCCGTTGGCGTCTACACCCGGCACGTCGATTTCTTCATGACTTCCTACAACACGTTCTTCCGTCTTCAGATCATCCTTGGTCAGCGCATAGTACATATATTTACGCACCATGAACCGATCCGGGCAATACTGAGACAGGTCTACCTGGGTATCTTCTGCAAAGGTGAACAGGTTATCTTCTCTTCCGGTTCCGTCGGAGTAGATTTTCGTTTCGCCGTCTGCTTCAAACGTATACACACCGCTTGCTGCGGACAGGATTGATTTGTTCTCAAAATCGATTGCATCGGACGGTGCCCGGTAGTTTGCAATCGGATCCAGTACCACATCGCCTACGCTTCCGGTCATTTCCGTCAGCGGAATTTCCGGTACAAAGCCGGTTACGGTTGTGGTGGTCTTTGTGATATTCACTTCGGTCACATTCTGGCCGCCTGCCTTATGGCTCATGGTCACTTCCACATCCCAGCGGTAGTTGAACGCACCGTCAGTTGCTTCATAGACGTACTTATACTCTGTGTCTTTTTGTTCCGGGGTTACATAAAGCGTCCGCTTTACGTTTCCTTCGGAAACTGCTCTTTCCAGCATGGACCAAAGCTCTGCACCGCTTGCATCGGAGTAAGTGCTGATGTCATAGTCACCCGCCGTGTCATAGTCCTTCGGGTGCAGCAGCTTTCCGACGAATGCGTGAATCCGCTCTGCCAGGTTGCTGGTATTGGTGGACTTTTCCTTTACCAGTTCCACCTTTTCCCCGGTCTGTGCATCATAGGCGATCGGACCTTCAGAGCCGTCGTTTAAGGTTTCATCCTTTGCGGCGAAGATGCCAAAGACGGCATCCTTCAGCTTGGATACGGTTTCAAAGACCGGCTGCAGAATTTCGTATCCATCCTTCTGGATCTTTTTCCAGCCAACCAGTTCTTCGCCCAGCTTTTCCACGGTAATCTTGCCTTTTACCGCATTGTTGATGACCGCTGCTACCTTGTAGTAGTTAGTGTACGGGTAATCGCCCTTGTCATAGGTCGGATCCGCATCCATGCGGCTTCCGTCAAAGGTTACCAGTTCGGAGTAGTTTCCGTCCTCATGCTTTTCCTGCTCGGTCACCGTAAAGGTGTAGGTGTTTGTCACCATGTCATGCAGGTTTTCAAAGGAGTATTGTTCCTTATCCTGATAGGTTACACGGTTACCGTTTGCATCGTAGATGGCAACGGTATCGGTGAAGCCGTGATTTCCGGTCAGATCTCCCAGGACAAAATCGCCCTCATCGATCATGCCGAAGTCATGGTCTTTTCCAACACCGTCTTCACCGTATTTACCGACATAATATCCTTCCGGCAGCAGCCATTCACAGATTTCATACTTGCCATATGGCAGCTGATACGGAATAGTAAAGCAGCCGTTTTCGTCCAGTTCAAAGGTATAGTTGGTGCTGGCAGAGTTGATGGATTCTGCATTCGGCAGGAACCGGTTATAGATATTCTTGGCAACCGTTCCATTTTCGCCATATCTTGCCTGGTTTTCTTCATCGGTATAGTCCGGGTTTCCTTTGTAGCGGAGATATACCTTGGTGCCTTCCATGCAGACCACTTTTCCGGTTTCGGAATCCACCTTCTGCAGCTGGATCACGTTGGACTTGATCTTATCTCTGAGATTTGCCTGATAACGGTTGTTGTAGTAGTCGCCGGTGCCGGCTGCCGTTGAACCGATGGCATTGGTTCCTGCGGTCGCATATCCTGCAAAGGAGCCGCTTGCCGGTACATGACCCAGCGCGCCGTATTCGACTTTTCCTGCGTCTCCGCCGTTATGCTCGCTGACCACCACGATGAACTGTTCCGGTACATACATCGGGTCATCGGTTCCTACTTCTTCCACAATGTAGGTACCATATGGCAGGTCTTTTAAGAGCAGGCTGCCATTGGAACCGACCACCAGCGGATGGTCTGCCGTATTGGTCACGCTGCCCGGATCCCGGGATACCGTGTACTGTGCGGTTCCATCCCCAAGCACTGCCGGCGTCTCACTGACCAGGTGAATGTATTCGGAACCTTCATAGCCTTTGGACTGCAGGCGTACCGTCCATTTGGTCTGTTTCGACATGTTGCTGTCCGAACCGCCTGCCAGGGAATCCTTGAACGGATTTTCCTTTTCGTTGGACTTGATCAGCAGCAGCTCCCCACGGAATACATCGTTTACGAAGTTTTCCTGGTCGCAGTTTAATTCTTCCTGCGGCGTGGTAGTCGGGCCATCCGTGTATGTTCCGCCATCACCTACCGTCTTACCCCAGTTAAAGGTATATTCCACATCGGTCCATGGGTCGCCGGAGGTCCAGCATGTACAGGTATCGTGTGATTCCGCATGATAATTGAAGCTGTATTCTCTTACGCCTGCATACGGATCCGGGTCGATGTATCTGCCGTCCGGACGGGTTTCCGTGATGCGGTAGTTCACCGTTACATCCCAGGTACGCTTTGCCGGTTCTT
>JALEHL010000133.1 GCA_022770665.1 Bacillota bacterium | reverse complement strand
CGGAAATATTTTGCGCAGAAGTATCCGGGGCTGAATATCAGATACGTTACCGACACGCAGCTCGGCCTGCAGCTTCCCGACAACCGGTACCTGGTTGTGGACGCGGGGCAAACGAGCGGCATACCATATACATTAAAAGACTAAAGGAGAACATTTATGAAAGCAGTAGTTTCTGTAGTAGGAAAAGACATGGTCGGCATTCTGGCCCGTGTATCCGCCGCCTGTGCCGAAAAAAACGCCAATGTGGCAGATGTGACCCAGTCCGTTATGGACGGCTATTTCTGCATGGTCATGATCATCGAAATCGATCAGCTGTCCTGTCAGCTGGATGAACTGCAGGCTCACATCAAATCCGCTGTTCCTGAAATGGTGGTTCACGTAATGCATGAAGACATTTTCAATTCCATGCACAGAATTTAATCACAGGAGGTAAAGCGGATGCTGAATTTTAATGACATCATGGAGACCATCACCATGATCCAGGAGGAAAATCTGGATATCCGGACCATCACCATGGGAATTTCCCTTCTGGACTGCTGTGACAGCGACATCGACCGGTCCTGTGAAAAAGTTTACAACAAAATTTACTCCCACGCCAAGGATCTGGTAAAGACCGGTGAGTTCATCGAAAAGAAATACGGAATTCCCATCGTCAATAAGCGGATCAGCGTGACACCGATCGCCATGCTGGTGGCAGCCAGCGGCGGGGATCCGGTGAAATATGCGAAAACCCTGGACCGGGTGGCAAAAGATGTGGGCGTCAACTTTATCGGCGGCTTTTCCGCGCTGGTTCACAAAGGCTTCAGTGCGGGTGACGAAGAGCTGATTGAAGCAATTCCAAGAGCTCTGGCGGAAACGGATTTCGTCTGTTCTTCCGTAAACATCGGTTCCACGAAAGCCGGTATCAACATGGATGCAGTGAAAATGATGGGCCAGGTGGTCCGCCAGGCATCGGAACTGACGGCAGATCGCCAGTGTGTCGGCGCTGCCAAGCTGGTGGTTTTCTGCAATGCGCCGGAAGATAATCCGTTCATGGCCGGTGCCTTCCACGGCGTAGGCGAGCCCGACGTGGTTCTGAACGTAGGCGTCTCCGGTCCAGGCGTGGTGCGCGCTGCCCTGGCCAAGCTGCCGGATGATGCACCGCTGCATGAGGTGGCAGAACTGATCAAAAAAACTGCCTTCAAGATCACCCGGATGGGTCAGCTGGTAGGCACGGAGGCATCCCGCATGCTGGGCGTGCCGTTCGGCATCATCGACCTGTCTCTGGCACCGACTCCTGCCGTTGGCGACTCCGTGGCACACATTCTGGAGGAAATCGGTCTGGAGCAGTGCGGCACCCACGGTACCACCGCAGCCCTGGCCATGCTCAATGACGCAGTGAAGAAAGGAGGCGTCATGGCATCTTCCAGCGTAGGCGGCCTGTCCGGTGCCTTTATTCCGGTCACGGAAGACGCCGGCATGATCGACGCAGCCCGTGCCGGCACGCTGAGCATTGAGAAGCTGGAAGCCATGACGGCAGTCTGCTCTGTGGGTCTGGATATGATCGTGATTCCAGGAGATACATCGGCTGAAACCATCTCCGCCATCATTGCAGATGAAGCGGCAATCGGCATGGTCAACTCCAAAACCACCGCGGTCCGGGTGATCCCGGCCATCGGTGTCGCGGAAGGTGAAGAGCTGGACTTCGGTGGACTTCTGGGCAACGGTCCTGTGATGAAGCTTCGCCCGCAGTCCGCTTCCAAAATGATCCACCGCGGCGGCAGGATCCCTGCTCCGATGCAGAGTCTGAAGAACTGACCTTGTTTGAAGAATTAGCGAAGATTTAATGGATTGTTCTGGATTCCGTTGACTTTACCGGGTCTGCTGACTACAATAGATGTTAGGCGATAAAATAAAGGAGAGATCTTAAAGTCATGAACAAATTTCAGTACAAGATGGCGCAATTTATGATGGGAAGACGCGGGTTTGACCAGTTCAGCCGTGCCTTGATGGTTCTGGCCATGATTCTGGTGCTACTGGATCTCTTCGTCCCGAAAAATATTCTTACCACACTGGGATTTCTCATCATCCTCTACGCCTACTACCGTGCTTTCTCAAAAAATCTGGTGAAACGGCAGGAGGAAAATAACTGGTATGTGACATTCATGGGAAGCAAGATCCAGGCATGGCGTCAGCGGGATTACAAGCATTACCGCTATTTCAAGTGCCCGAACTGCAAGCAGACCCTCCGCGCGCCGAAAGGACGCGGAAAGATCCGTGTGACATGCAGCCGGTGCCACAGCGTCTTTGAAAAGAAAGTTTGACTGATTCTATGAATGAATACAGGCCGCGATCCGTTCCTCCCTCACAGCAGGGAATGCGGATGCAGCCTGTTTTTTATTTCACTTCCTGATTTCCTGCGGAAGCCTGCCCCATGAGCAGCCGGCTTTATGCCTGCAGAACCATGCACAGCAGAATCGGCAGAAAAATCGCCGGCAGGAAGTTCATGATTTTCAGATTCGTTACGCCGAGTATATTCAGCGCCAGTCCGACGATGAGAATTGATCCGACGCAGGTCATCTCAGCCACCACATAATCTGTCAGGAGCGGCGCCGCTGCCTGCGCTGCCAGTACGATTGCTCCCTGAAACACCAGCACGAAAGCCGCCGCAAGCAGGACACCGATTCCCAGAGACGCCGCGAAAATCAGTGAAGAGATAAAATCCAGCGTCGCCTTGGTATACAGCATGGTATTATCCCCGGTGAGCCCCGCCTGCAGAGATCCCACGATGGTCATGGCCCCCACACAGAACAGCAGGCTGGCGGTCACAAATCCCTCTGCGATGGTCGGTCCGCCGCATCCCTCTTTTTTAAACCGGTTTTCAAGCCCCGATGCAAAGCGGTTCAGCTTTCCGTCCAGATCCAGCACTGCGCCGATCAGTGCGCCTGCTGCGATGGAAATGATGGTCACCAGCGTGTTCGTTCCCTCCAGTGCACCGTCGATGCCGATGTAGATCGTGCACAGACCAAGGCCCTTCATAATAAAGTCGGTCCACTGTTCCGGGATCAGCTTCCGGAACAGCAGGCCGATTGTACTACCCACAATCACAGTAAGAGTGTTTACCACCACTCCGATCATTCTTTGTCTCCTCCGTCAAAGGCATCAGATATGTCCTGGCCGCTCTGCTTTGCATCCGCCTGCAGCTTCTCAATCTCCGCCAGGTGTGCGTCGATTTCCGCACAGAACGCCATGATTCTGTCGTTTTCCGGATGACCGCCTTCTTTCACCGCTTTATATACATAATTTCCCAGTGCTTCTTTTGCGTCTTTGATCTTTCCTTTTTCCAGAACGATTTTCCCCTTGGCCTTGCCATAGTCCAGCGTATCCCCTGCTACATCGCCTACTTTATTGGCAATCTGTCCTAATTTGTCCATAAAAGCCATAATCGTAATCTCCTTTCAGAATTCATTAAAACTTTTGTTTCTATTTTACCATTAATATGATAAAATGGAAACAGAAATTTTATATGCCGGTTTTTTCTTTTCTTCTGTTTTTCTGTATTTCTGCGCAAAATCTGTCCGCGCGGCGAGATTTCGGAGAAAGAAGACTCCGGCTGACTGGGAGGTTCAAAAAAAAATGTTACTGGGACATGAAAAAGTCAACATGCTCCATCTGCCGACTCCGCTGGAGTATCTGCCGAATATTTCGAAGGATCTTGGCATTGAGCTGTATATCAAGCGGGATGATCTGACACCCCTCGCCATGGGCGGAAATAAGTTGCGGAAGCTGGAGTATCTTCTGAAGGATGCACAGGATCAGGGCGCCACCTTCCTGCTGACAGTAGGAGGCGCGCAGACCAATCATGGCCGTCTGACCATGGCAGTTGCAAGAAAATACGGTATGCGCGGCGCAATTGTCGCAGTCGATCCGTATCCGGGAGAGCTTTCCGCCAACCTGCTGCTGGACGGCATGATGGGCTGCGATGTCTATCTGAAGAAACCGGACAATGTACATACGGAAGCTGAACTGTTCGATATGACCGTCGCCGAAGTAAAAGCGGCCGAGGAAGCCAAAGGAGAAAAAGTATACTACATTCCGGTCGGCGGTTCCAATGAACTGGGAATCCTGGGATATTACGAGTGTGCTTTAGAACTGGCAGAACAGGTGAAAGACACATCCCTGGAGGGATGCCGTGTGATCTGCCCGGTCGGCAGCATGGGCACCTACATGGGTCTGCAGGTCGGCATTCATAACGAAGCGCTGCCGATGCACCTGACCGGAATCGGCATTTCTCCGAAGCCGCACGGTCTGGTCGCCTACGCAATGGATTACTATGACCGGATCAAAGACTACTACGGGAAAGCGCTTCCGCTGGAACTTTGCGCTGACGATTACGATCTCATCAGCGATTACGATCGCGGCGCCTATAACAACCCGGTAAAGGAAGTGCGGGAGGCCATGTACTATATGGCAGAAAAAGAGGCTCTGATCCTGGATCCGTGCTACACCGGAAAAGCTTTTGCGGGGCTCCTGGAAATGGTCAGATCCGGCCGCATCGCGCAGGGTGAGAAAGTGGTCTTTGTCCATACCGGCGGCAGCCCCGGCATCGCTACCCCGTTCCACCGCGTGGAGATTGAAAAGGAGCGGGACTGCTACATGCATGTCATCGAATAAATGTTTCATACGGAAAAAGGTCCGAAGCACTGCGGAGTGCCGGACCTTTTTTTCTGTTCTGGTTTTCTGTTCTGAGATTCTTATTTCGGCGTTGTGACCCGGATCTTCACGAAATTCGTGTAAACCAGCTTCCCCTCCAGGCTGCGGACGCCGCGGACCTTATACCAGTAGGTCTGCCCCGGTTTCACATTCTTCGTATTGGTATAATACTTGCTGCTGCCGTCCACGGTTGTGTAGATTTTCGAATAGCCGCTGGACTGCTTCACCGAGCGCCAGATCTGGAACGCATCCACCGAATATCCCGAATTGGATTTCTTCCAGGTCAACTTCACTTTATTCTTTTCCGGGTATGCTTTCAGCTGGACAATCCGGGTATTTTCAATGCCCGTTTTCAGTGTTTCAAACCGCTCCGCATACGCTGCTTCATCCATTTCTTTCACGGTGACCGGGACACGTTTTTCTGCCGGGCTGTAAACGCCGACGGCAGGTGCCGTAATGATAATTTCCGCTTTTCCCGGCCCCATCAGCGTGACTCTTCCGTCATTGCGGACTGTCGCCACTTTCGGATCGGTGGACTGGTACGTGACCGGTGCCCCGGTATCCGTCTGCGCACCGAGGAAAAACGGGCTGCTCATCCGCGCCAGGGTATAGGAGTCCTGCACCGTGTAAATCGTCTGTGCCGGCTGGGACACCTGCACCGGAATCTCCAGCGAGGCGGCCTTATACTCTGTCGTCTCCGCCGCTTTTACCGTAATCACTGCGCTTCCGGCACCTACAACCGTCACCTTTCCGCTGCTGGAAACCGTCACCACATTTTTATCGCTGGAACTGAAAGACAGTTTCCCGTTTCCCGTACAGGAAATGCCGCTGAGCAGAAACGGGCTGTCTCCCAGTGAAACCTCGTAGGAAGCCTGATCTGCCTGAATCTTCTGCGTTGTCTGAAGAATCTTATAGGTTGTCGTCATCGTTCCGGAATGGTTTCCCATAAACTGGATCGTCACAGTCGCAGTACCCACTTCCGTCGCATTTTTCACCGTAAAGGTGTAATCGACGCCTTCCACCAGCACATTTCCTTCTGCATCCCGCACCGTAATGGATGCCGGGATTCGCGGCGAACCGGTATAATATTTATTCAGGATCCGGTCCACGGTAATGCCGGAAAGACTGGATGACGGACGGATTGTAAACGGTACCAGCTGATAATCTGTATAGCTTCCGATCCCCTGCACCAGGACATAGCCTGTGCCTGCTTCTGCATTTTTCAGGTAATTCAGCCGGTAGTCCACCCCTTCTGTCAGAGGCAGTCCGTATTTCGTCACGCGCACCTGCGGCTTATGAACGGTACCTTCATTGTATGTAAAGGTGGATCCCCCTGTCAGCGTCACAGTGCTCTCTGCGACGGACATCGCACTGGATGACGCCGGACGCAGCTGCAGATACAGGAAGTTGGTATCAACGCGTCCGCTGTAGCCGGCAATCGTTCCGCCGGAAGTATACTGCCACATGTGATAGGCACTGGCATAGTCTGTGCTTGTGTTGTACTGTGCCACCCACACCGGCCAGCGGCTGCTGATCAGCGCGCCGTCCACCGTATTATTCAGAAAGTTCCGGTTCGCATAAAATCCGGCTTCATAGAGTCCCGATTCTTCGATCGTCTCGCAGAATTTCACTGCATTTGCCGTCATCTGCGATTTCGGAAGCTTCGCCTTGGTCAGCCGTCCCGCGCTGCCGCCGGCAAATTCGTAATCCATATAGACCGGAAGGTCTAGCTGAATTCCGTCCAGAAGCTTCAGCGTATAGCTGGCTTCCGCATAGGCCTCCAGCTCATCCAGCGCCTGGGAGAAGAAATACACGCCTACCATGAGACCCGCATCCTTTGCCCTCTGGATGTTTTCTTTATAGTAATCATCTTCGATCAGCCTGCCTGCATCGGCATATCCCCTGGCACCCACACGGATAATCGCAAAATCAATGCCGTCTGCCTTGGCCTGCTGCCAGTCCACATTGTTCTTCTGGATGTAGGAGACGTCCACCCCATCCACAATCAGCACATCACCCAGTGCGCTGCTGTGGGTATAGGTATTCCCCGTATACCGGGAAACTGTAGTGCTCCCGTAAGCCTCCGCACCTGCCGACGCCGACAGCATCAGAAAAGCTGCCAGCACAAGCACCAGCGCAATCATGCCTGTGATCAGCGACCGCCTCGCAAACCCTGTTTTGATCATTCTTTTTCCCCCTCTGTTTTCTAAATCTTCTGTATCTATAACGATCGGGAATCGAAAAACGTCACATTCTGTCACTTTTTCTTTCCGCAATCCTTTCTAGTATACCACAAAACGGTTATTCCCGCCACAATGCGGCAGGAATAACCTTTTTTTTCCTTCGGGCACGTTACTGCGCTGTTCCCTGTGTATCATCCTGCGGGATCCAGATCCCGTTTTCATCCCATGGCCGCACCATCTTCACCTGCCGCACCGCGCCGTCCTGCGGAAACGTGATCTGCACAGAAACCGCATTGTCTTCTCCGTTTTCTGTGTCTGTTCCGTCCTTTACCGCAAGCTGCACCTCGCTGTCATCCTCTGAAAGATTCAGCAGCTGCCGTGCAGCCTGAAGAGGGTCCTGGAGCGGATCCTTTCCGCTTCCCCCTGCCACATGTCCGCTCAGTGTCTCCATCATATCCTTCATATTATTCGTCAGGTAATCCATCGCAGTCCCGCTGATCCCTTCCGGATATGCATCATCAAACTCCTGCCCGGAAGCGATGGCATCATAGACCTTCAGTCTTTCTCCAGTTACCTGAAAAAGATCATTTTCGTTCGCATAATGGATCGTTTCCTTCCAGACGGTCACATGCGGGTCCGATACCTTTGCATAATACAGGATCTCTGCCGTCTTCGCCCAGGTGTCCACAGAACGGATCTGGAAGCAAGATGCTTCGGGATCCTCTTCCCACGGCCACGGGCTGGACCATCCGAAATTCTTCCCATACAGGAGTTCCTGATTCTCCAGATCCTTCTGCGCATCCTCGGAAGTCATCTTCAGAATGACATCGGTATCTCTCTCGCAGAACGCCTGCGCCCACTGTGCAATATTCTCCTCTGTTTTCTGATCTGCTGCCGACTCCTGATTGGTCAGACATCCTGTCGCCACCACGATCACAAGAACCGTCAGAGCTGCAGCTGCCCACATCCGGGGCTTTTTAAAATCCAGCACGTTTCTGATTCTCCTTTCTGCATCCCCCTCACCAAAAGCAACCGGCGCAAACGAACAGGGATGCCGTTTCACTGCAAACGCCAGAAGCGATGCGCTGTAACCTTTTTTGGCTCCATAGCCCAGGGATGCAATCACCGCTTCATCACAGCTCATCTCCATATCCCGCACCATACACAGAAATGCTGCCCAGACGAGCGGGTTCCACCAGTACACTGCCAGCAGCAGGAAGGCAATCAGCTTCCAGAGCGGGTCATGCCGCCGGATATGGCAGGATTCATGCGCCAGAATGTACTGCAGAGTATCTTCTTCCATCCCGAAGGGAATATAGATAACCGGCCGGATCAGACCCAGCACAAAGGGAGACGGAATCCGGTCACATTCCCGGACTCTCCCCCGCTGCAGACCCGTCTGTCTGTTCAGGATCACCGCAGTGCGCACCGTTTTCCTGCATTTTATGCAGGAATATGCGCCGTAAGACAGAACCACGGCAATCCCTGCAATCCACAGGAAAAAAAGCACTGTCAGAACCGGTTGCCCATGACCTGCCAGATCGGATCCTGTCTGCAAAGCAGCAATCTTTCCGGCAGGATCCATGAGGTTCTGTCCCGGCATGGCGGCCGGAGTCTGCACTCCCGCCGGCGTCACTTTCTGTGCGGCTGCAGCGGCGCTGCCGGCACGCTCTTCAAAAATCCCCAGCAGATGAAACAGGCTGAAAGGCGAGGAAAGCGGCAGATCAAACATCATGCGCACTCCGACGATTCCCCACAGCCAGTAGGAATACTTCTTCGGACAGTTTCGAAGCAGAAAGCGGACAGCCAGTACCGCCAGGATCACAATCGCAACCACCTGGTTTCGCTGCAGAAAATTAAGAAAAAACTCTTCGATATCTCCCATTTACTGCTCCTCTCTGTGCGCATCAATCATCTTCTTTAATTCCGCGGCCTGTTCATCGGAAATCTTTCTGCCGCCTAGAAAAGCTGCAACGAATCCCGGCAGTGACCCGTCAAATGTACGTTCAATGAAATAGGCAGACTCCGCCGCCTGCACCTCTTCTTTCGAAATCAGCACAGTAATCACCGCATTTTCACTGGCGATATATTCTTTCTCGCACAGTTTGCGGATCACGGTGTATGTCGTGGACTTTTTCCATCCCAACTGTGCCTGGCACAGTTTCACCAGTTCACCGGAGTTCACCGGCGCATGATCCCACACCACACACAGGAAACGGTAATCACTGTCGCAAAGTTTTCCACGCTCCATTCTATCTTCATCCCCTTTTCTCTTTTTGGGTTTATGATCATCAACCCAGTATTAGTCTACATCAATCGACCTTATTCGTCAAGGTCTATTTTTATAAACCTAAGAATCTTTTACTGTAAAACAAAAAGGACGGCTATCGCGCCGTCCTCCATGCACTTTGCAGCTGCTTCTAAAAGATATTTCGGTTAATTATTACTAAAATATCTTTTAGCTACTAAAATTCTAATGAATCTTGTTTCAATAAAAAGTCATATACATTCATCATCAGTATGCCTTCCTCCGTATAAAATGGTTTCGGAGTATTGGATGTGATCACAATCTTTTTGAATGAATCATTTATTCTCAGGAAAGGTCGGATCTCCTGTGCCATTTTTTCTTCCGTACCAAGCATATATGCCGATTGAATATAATATTTTTTTGATCCCTTATTACATATGAAATCCACTTCTAACTGTTTTTTTACCGGTTTACCATCTTTGCCCGATTCCACAATACTAAGATTTCCAACATCCACACTGTATCCACGCATTCTGAGCTCATTATAGATCACATTTTCCATCGAATGGGTTACTTCCGTCTGGCGGAAGTTTATTCTTGCATTTCGAAGCCCCAGATCCATAAAGTAATATTTCATAGGTGTACCAATGTAAGATTTCCCTTTTATATCATAGCGCCTGGCTTCTTCAATCAGGAATGCATCTTCCAGATATTCAATATACTTCGTAATGGTTGTCGCTGTTATTTTAGACTTATTCACACTCCTGAATGTGTTTTGCAGTTTGTTTGGATTCGTCAAAGCCCCAATTGCGGATGATAATATATCCAGCAAAGTCTCCATTTCACCAATATTCCGAATTTTATTCCGTTTGACAATATCACTGATGTAAGTTTCCTTAAAGAGGTTATTCAGAAGCGTTATTTTCTGTTCATCCGATTCCGCCAGAACGACAAGAGGAATCCCGCCAAACGTAATGTATTCATTCCACCCATCATATCGGTTCCCATCATAGACTGTCATAAACTCTGAAAAACTCAAGGGGTACATATGAATTTCATCCCCTCTGCCGCCAAACTCTGTTGCAATATCCCTTGACAGGAATTTCGCATTACTTCCGGTGACATACACATCACAGTTTTTCCTGTCTGCCAATCCATTCAGGACACTTACAAACTCTCCAAGCAGCTGTACCTCATCCAGGAGAAAATAATATTTATTCTCATCCTTCACCTGTTCTTTTGCCCAGGGGTAGAACTTCTGAGGATCTCTGAACTCTATATTATCGAATAAATCAAAGGCCATTTCGATAATGTGATCCTCACAGACACCACTCTCCAGTAGATGCTTCTTGAAAAGGGTACGCAGTAAAAATGATTTCCCACATCTTCTGATCCCTGTTACTATTTTTATCAGTCCATTATTTTTACGCTTCACCAGTTGTTCTAAATAATAATCTCTTTTGATTTCAATATCCACTCCGGACCCCCCCTATAAGATATTTTTGTATATTCTAACCGAAATCTCTTATATTATACTCTGCATCCTGAAACATTTCAAGTTTCCATAGTGTATATATCTCACTTTCATCCCTTCTTACCCCGCCACGTTGGTCACATATACCGTTTCCACCTGCGCTTCCGCACCATCATAGATATCCCCGGAAGTCGCAGAATCCGGGTTCGTTTCATTTCCATCAGAGGGTGTATCTGTGCCGCAGCCCGTGCAGAAGATGACTGCCGCTGTTAAAATTAAAGTGATACGCCTTATATTTCGTTTATTTCTCTTGATCTCTCCTTTCACAGTGCATCCTTCTCTTCGGCAAGGTGTAATCGCTTCCACCCGCACAGCGAGTCGTTCTTTTGACCTACACCCCGAAGCAAATAAACACAAGAGGACGGCTATCACGCCGTCCTCCATGCATTCTTATTCTGTCTCCGCATCCAGGCCGAACTCGCGATACAACCTCCTGCGGTATTCCTTGTCCTCTGCCGCCTTCTTCAGATCCTCCATACGATCCTGCCTGATCAGAAGCATGTTCAGCCTGTTCAGCTTTTCCTCGCCTTCTTCCCGGCCGATCCCGATGCCTTCTTCCCGGCCAATTCCAATGCCTTCTTCTCTTCCCGCGTCAAACCTCTGGTTCATCATCTCTTCCAGTGTCATCTGCCTCTTCCTCCATTTCGTGGTGTTGTACTTCCTCACCCGTTCATCGATTGCCTGGGTCAGCCAGCTTCCATCCCGCTTGGACGGATCGTTGATATAGGCGAAAAACGCCCGCAGTTCCTCCGGCACCTTCTCCGGTTCACAGGCTGTGTTTAATATTATTGTATAT
The DNA here is from genome assembly GCA_022770665.1 of Bacillota bacterium. Lineage (GTDB taxonomy): Bacteria > Bacillota > Clostridia > Peptostreptococcales > Anaerovoracaceae > RGIG7179. Next base: position 1,271 of record JALEHL010000133.1, on the reverse strand, counting down.
GACTCATCGTCAAGAGGCAAGCGGTTTTTCACATCATAAGACTGAAACCGGTACATCGGTTCTCCGACTTTCAGGTAATCATATGTACAGATAAAGATCACAAAGGAACGCGGCAGCTTCCTGTAATCATCTCCGGCGTCCAGCGCTTCCAGATCCATATTGGCATGGTAATCCCTCGATCGCTTTCCCAGATGATCCCTGTAAGTCTGCATTTCCACACTTGCCCACCGCTTTGTGGAACGAAGCTGGGCATCAAACCGTACGCCATGATACTCCCTGCCGTACTTCAAAGTCTTCTCCGTCTCTACCCGCACGGATTCCTGCTGCGTTTCCTGCTCCGCATCGTCATCCGCGAACAACGGATTCTCCGGGCTCTTGATGTGAATCTCCCCGAAATCCTCCTCCGGCAGAATCGCCTGCAGCACACCACGGCAGATATCCTCATCCCGCATTACCAGTGAGAAGATTAAGCTGTCGGTATAGGGAATCAGCTTTTCCGGCGGAATCGCATCCGGATCAAAATATTCTCCGCAGTCATGTATCGTCTTTCTCGCATTTTCTCCTTTGTTTGCTCTTATGTTTTTTCTTTCGTAGTCTTCTTTCATTGTCGATTATCCTTCCATAATTCTGTATATTAAGAAATATTTGCCATATATTAATTCTACATTACAGAACCAGGACTTTCAACCGGAACTTCTCGTCGTCTTTCGACATAAACCGCTATTTTTCAACATTCCTTCCGGCTTCACCCTGTCACATTAGTCACATACGCCGTATACTCCACCATGGCCCACAAAGGCAGCACTGCTGTTTGAATAATGTCGTTATATGAAAAAGGGAGGAACCAATTCCTCCCTGTGTTCTTATTCCTTCGCCGGCATCCAGTGCCTCCAGATTCATATTGGCACGATAATCTCTCGACCGCTTTCCCTGATGATCCCAGTCGGTCTGCATTTCCACACTGGCCCACCGCCGTACCATGACCCACGCAGGCTGCTCTGCTGTTTGAATAATGTCGTTATATGGAAAAAGGAGGAACAAGTCCTCCCTTTCCCATGATATTACTCTGTTATTTCGTCCAGAGTCTGTTTGCATACTTACACTGCTTCAGTTCGGTCTTTGCGATAAGATTTCCATCCTTGTCATAAACCATCACTCTTGCTTTGTAGTAATACATGGTTCCTTTTTCTCCGATTGTGTTGGTGTACTGCGGTTTTGCTTTCAGCAGCATTGCCTTGTATCCGGAGGATCTCTTCGTTGAACGATAGAAC
>JALEHL010000125.1 GCA_022770665.1 Bacillota bacterium | reverse complement strand
GATGGTCATGCAGACCAGACCGCCTCTGGTTCCCCTTGCGACCTTCATCAGCACGCCGGCGAAGGAGCACATGACGCCTGTGCAGTCCACGATACCGCCGAAGACCATGGCGCACATGATCAGGGAAATGGTCCACATCATATTCTGCATGCCGCCTCCGCTGAGCAGCTCCACCAGATCCGGATTCGCATTAGATGATTCAAAACCATAGTTCAGGGTAAGCATATAAGCTTTCGGATCGACGATTCCCTGAAAAGCCATACAGATCACACCCAGGATCACGCCGCCCATCAGTGACGGCAGTGCCGGCAGTTTCAGTGCTACGCAGGCTATTACAAAGACCGGCAGAATCAGATATAGAGGATTGATCGAAAATTCTGACTGTATGTCCTGCATCAGCTGGTTCACATAGCTCATATCCGCATCTCCTGCCGTTCGCAGGCCCAGGATCAGATAGACGATCAGTGCAATGGTCAGTGACGGAGCTGTTGTCCAGACCATATGACGAATGTGGTCAAAGAGTGTGGAGCCTGCAATGGCCGGCGCCAGATTGGTCGTATCAGACAGCGGGGACATCTTGTCGCCGAAATAAGCTCCGGATACAATCGCACCAGCTGTCATGCCAGGATCGATGCCCAGCCCCATTCCGACACCGATCAGCGCGACGCCGATCGTACCCGCCGTACCCCATGATGTGCCGGTGGCAAGAGATACGATGCAGCAGAGCAGGCAGCCTGCAAACAGGAAGATCGATGGACTGAGAATTTTGAGTCCATAATAGATCATGAACGGAATCACGCCGCCCGGGATCCATGAACCGATCAGCAGTCCGACCATCATCAGAATCAGCATTGCCTTCATGGACCGGTTAATGGCTGCAATGATACCCTGTTCCAGGTACGTCCATTTCCATCCGTTGGCAACTGCGATGATTCCTGCAAAAATGGCAGCACAGATAAGTGCAAGATGACCTTCGCCGTCCTTGCATACGACGATTTCCCATAACAGAAATGCCAGCATGACCAATATAATCAGCAGGCACTGCCACATTGGTATTTTTTTACCCATAACTTTTTCCTCCTTTTTTCTCATTTTCTATTCTGATACATCACTTTCAGAATACCGCCGGCTTTCTGCCGGATGCAATGCCACTATACTTCCATCTTCCTGTCCGGTCCTGTCCGGCGCAACTACCCCGCGGTATATTTTTCTTAAACGAACTGCCTATTTCTCTCCGGAATATCCGCTTCTTTACGGGCAATATACATTTTTCCCGTTTCCGTTTACCGCATTTTAGCAAAAAAACAGCCGTCCTCCATGGACGGCTGTTCCCTTTTCTTTTATCCTGCGAAGGATCCGCTTATCTGGCGCAATTACAGAAGATCACAACCAGCAGCAAGAAGAAGAAGAGTAAGCTGGTATCGATTCCGCATTCTCTGTCTCTGTCGCCTAACAGTCCACAATTATTTCCCATCATATTCACCTGCAACTTTCTTAAAAATTTGAATATGAAACATATTCATCTTCAGTACAGAATATGCTGTTATGAAAAATTGTGTGCCTTCGCAAAATATATTTTCCCGGCTTATTCGGCCTTATTCGGCCAGCTGATTTTTCAGACTGATCTTCTCTTTCAGGTTTTCCAGTTCCCTTACGGTAATGTGATATACGATTTGATTATCCCATGCATTCAGGTATCCGGTTCCATCTTCCGCTTCCGCTACCTTTACGGTAAAGACAGAATCATCCTTCATGGTCAGACGAATCTCAATCTCCGGCTGATCCAGACCGAAGTTCCGCAGATCGGATTCCGATGCATCGTAAGTCACACAGTTGTCACAGGCGATATTCTTCAGTGCGAAGAAGATATCTTCCGCAGAATACCCGTTCCCTTCGTACATCTTTCCATCTGCTCTGTACCGGAATACATCGCCCGATTTCGATGCCGTATAATGCTCCGTTCCGTTTCTGACTTCATATTCTCTGATCTCTGATGAATTCATCGCGGTCAGGCCTGGCGTCGCTACAAGATTCAGCAGCGACTTCATGCATTTTACCATCTGCTGTCGCGGCACCAGATATATGGTATCGCCGTCATCTACTGTCACATAGTACTGGTCCAGTATGGCGTTATAATTCCCGACTTTCCAGGTCTTTTTTCCTTCCTGGCTCTGTACCGTAACCTGATATGCATCCCCGTCCAGCCCGAACTGGGAGAAACAGGCGGTTCCCTGGGGGATGATCCGGTCTGCTGTCAGTTCTCCGAAGGAGGATGCCATTACAGAAACTTCTGTAGAGTTGACCGGCACATCTTTCGTTACGCAGTACCATTCTGCCTGGTTTTTTTCCATGCGAAAAGATCCATCCGCCCCGGTCACTTCCATTTCTGTCAGCGATGCGGCTGTACGAAGTGCCGCATCGTCCTGCTCCTCTGCGCTGTTTCCTGTCAGAAGAAATGCAGCTGCTGCCAGATACACTGCCAGGCAGGCCGCAGCCAGCAGGAGGATCAGTCTGATTTCGTGCTGTCTTCTTTTTTCTGCCATTATCTTCTCTTCCTCCTGATGATTACAATGATACCTGTCAGAAGTACCGCCAGTGGCACTGCAAAAATCATGATGATCTTCCACAGGTTCATCGCAGATGCGCTGATCGTGAGGAACTGGGTGGAAATCGTCTTTCCGTGAACGGAAGGAACCGGATCGTCCTCTGCCGTCCAGCTGATCCCGTTAAGGAACATGGTCAGATTGCCTCCTCCGGCATAAGCATCGATATTCTCGCTGGAAATATAGGCGGAAGAGAACCAGAGCATTCTGGTTTCACTTCCATCTGCATTTTCCTCCCGGTAAACTCCTCCAGCTGGCGGATCGCATTTTCTAGCTGTCCGCGGATGTACGCCGTCGCATTGTCCGCCACTTCATAGGTGTGGTTAAACGGCATATCAAACAGGATCAGAGGAATGTTCAGCTTCTTCGCGATGTTCTCATACCATTTCAGCACGGTGTTGCAGATATTTGTGGAACTGAAGATCAGATCCGGCAGCGGAATATCCTGTGCTTCCGCATGCTGCAGATCCACGTAGCCCATGTTTACTCTGGCATAGGAGCAGATATCTGCACTGTGTCCGATTCCTTCTGCATATTCAATGAATTTCATTGCCTCTTTTCTGGCACCGATCGCTGCCGCATGGTTTTCCGGATAAACGGTAACCAGATCCATGGCGTCCAGCAGCTCATTCGGACAGATTGAAGTCGCCCAGACGACCGGACGTCCTTCTGCCTTGGCCTGCAGCGCAGTCTGATAATGCTTTGCTGTCAGCTCATTCAAAAGGTCTTTTGATGTTAAAATCTTTTCTTCTGCCATTTACTCTTCCTCCTATTTATTGTAGTCGTAGAAGCCTGCACCGGTCTTCTTTCCCAGTCTTCCGCTGTCTACCAGCCGCTGGATCTGCGGTCTAGGGCGGAACCGGTCTCCATATGCCTCAAACAAGATCTGGTCCACCTTCAGGTTCAGATCCTGGCCGGTAATATCAAGCAGGGCAAAAATACCCATCGGGTGACCCAGACCGTACTTGCAGATCTTATCCACATCTTCTACCGAGCACACGCCTTCTTCTACGAGGCGGCAGGCCTCCAGATACATCGCATGGAAAATACGGTTCAGTCCGAATCCGACCACATCCTTCACCCGTACCGGCTCCTTGTCGATAGAGGCCAGCAGTTCCGTCACCTCGTCGGCAACTTCCAGATCCGTTAGCAGAGCCGGTACCACTTCCACCAGCTTCATGACACTGGCTGGAGAGTTAAAGTGGGTTCCCAGGAAACGTCCTTTTCTTGCAGGACCGACGGCAGCTGCCAGCTTGGTGATGGAAATGGAAGATGTGTTGCTGGCGAAAATCGTGGTTTCTTTGCAGATCGCATCCAGTTTCCTGAAAATATCTTCTTTTACTTCATATACTTCCAGCGCTGCTTCGATGATCAGATCGCAGTCTGCCATATCTTCATATTTGTCAGTCGGTGTCACATTCGCCAGGGTCTTCGCCTTGTCTTCCTCTGTGATCTTTCCCTTTTTGATATTCTTATCCAGAACGGCTTCCTGCTTTCTGATTCCGTTCTGGGCATATTCCAGCTTGATATCATCCAGAACCGTTTCATAACCGGCTCGTTCAAAACAGAGTGCGATCTCTGCTCCCATCATGCCGGCGCCGATTACGCCGATTTTTTTAATCATAATATTGCCTCCCTTGTTCTATCAAAACAGATTTTCCTTTTGCGCTGCTTTTGACTGCGCAGAATATCATACTTTATCTTCTGAAACTTATATGCAAAAAACAGGCCAACATCCGTTTTTCCGCAATCCTGTTTCTGGTATTCTTTCTCAGTGAAAAAGACCTGCCGTCCTGTTTCTCCTTTTTTCAACGATTTGCGTCTTTCCGGAAAACAAAAAAAAACCGATTCGGATGTCTTTCCATCACGAAACCGGTTTCTTTTTCCTGTTTTCGGGGTAAATGCTATGCAGATTCGCATCGCTGCTTTCCTGTAATTATGCAATCCCGAATTCTTTTCTTTCTGCTTCCGCAAGAACTTTTTCCGGAATATCTTCTGCAGCATGCCAGACCTTCACAACCCGGTCTGCGGTAAACTGATGAAATGCCGCACAGCAGCTGCCGCAGCCGCCCACAACAATCAGAAGATCATAGCAGATTCCCTCTTCTGCAACTCCGCTGTCCCATTCTGGATGCTTCTCCATCAGGCGTTTTACCATGGCCGCCCTGTCATAATGCGGATTACAGCCTCCGCAGTAGCGAACCCCCACCTTCCATTGAAAGTCCGCCGTGTCGTCCTGCCGCCGTCCCATCACTTTTCCTCCCGGGAAAGTCCGCCGCTGAGGATTTTGCGAGCCATATCCAGAAGATCTTCACTGACCGTCATATCAAGCTGCACATCCTTAACCTCCGGCAGCTTCTGCAGGATAGCCTCCTTCACAACGACCTCCAGCGTATCAGAAGAGGACATGCAGCTGGCGCATGCTCCGTGAAATTTCACCCAGGCCACCCCGTCTTCAAAGGCGGTCAGCGAGGCGCTCCCGCCGTGAAGTGCAAGTTGCACATTAATCACTTCATCGATGATTTTCTGAATTTCCTTCTCTGTCTCTGCTGTACTGCTGCTCATACTCTTCTCCTGTTCCTCTATTCAATCGCATTCAGCTCGTTGAATATTTTCTGCATTCTCTTGTCCAATGTCGCACTGACTTCTGCACAAGCCTTCAGTTCAATATCGATGCGCGCCGGGATTTCTTTCGTCTTCTTATAGCGGAGATTATGCTCCAGACTGGCCCAGAAATCCATGGCAACTGTGCGGATCTGCACTTCCACCGGAACTTCCTCCCGTCCGTCCAGAAGAAATACCGGAACCGAGATCACAAGGTGAAGGCTGCGATATCCGTTTGGCTTCGGATTTTCGATATAGTCTTTTTTCGTGATCAGCGTGATGTCATTCTGCGCGATCAGCATATCCGCGAGGGTATATACATCCTCTACAAAATTGCAGACAACCCGGATGCCGGCAATATCAAAAATATTGTCCTTGGCCGCTTCGATGGATACTTCCTTTCCAAGCCGCTCCAGTTTTTCTTCAATGCTTTCCGGGATCTTCAGCCGCCGCTCCATATGATGAATCGGATTGTAGTCATGACGCACCGCAAAATCCTCGCTCAAAATTTCAATTTTCGTCCGGACTTCTTTGATCGCCGCCCGGTATGCATGGCGAAACACTTCAAAACCCTCCTGGGATTCCAGTCTATGTAATTCTTCAGACACGTTCTACCTCTCTACATTTTCTCAATCATACACGTTTTGCACAAAAGATTTTACATTTCTATTATAACCCATTATAATGGAAATGAAAAGTAGTTTACATTTTTTCAGAAAGGGTTCACATGGATAACACAAAATCTTTGGAAATGATTCCGCCAAGGGTTCTGCTCGGGTCTACCGGCATTTCGGTCAGCCGTGCGGGATTCGGCGTCCTGCCGATGGGACCGGCTCAGCTGGCGCTGCCGGTGGAGGAAGGTGCTGCACTGATCTCTTATGCCCTGGACTGCGGTATTCAGTTCTTTGACACCGCGCAGTATTACAGAACCTATCCCTATCTTTCCCGCGGGCTCCGCGGCCGGGACGCCGTGATCTGTTCGAAATCTCTTGCTGCAGATTATGAAGGGATGACAGCTGCCATTGACGAAGCCCGTATGGCGCTGGACCGGGATGTCATTGACATTTTCCTGATGCATGAAGTCCGCACCGGCCAGCTTGCGCAGCGTGCCGGCGCATGGGAAGCCCTCCTGGATGCCAGGTCCCGCGGATGGATCCGTGCCTGCGGCCTGTCCACCCACCATGTGAACATTACGGCTGCCGCCGCGCAGATGGAGGAGCTGGACGTTGTATTTCCTCTCCTGAACTATGCCGGACTCGGCATCCGGACCTGCAGCGGTCCGAATTCAGACGGGCGTTTCTTCCCAGGCCCTACTTCGGAGCGGTTTGCCTCTGCCGAAGAAATGATGGAAGCCATACGCCTGTGTCACCAGGCAGGAAAAGGGGTGTTCACAATGAAAGCCTTTGGCGGCGGCAGCCTGACTGCCACTTACCGGCAGGCTCTGGACTATGTCTTCGGTCAGCCGGAGGTGGATTCTGTAATGATCGGTTTCGGTCGCATATCGGAAATAGACGATTTACTTTCCTATCTGTCCGGCTCCATGGCCCCATCCTATCAACCGGATGTTTCCCGCAAGCGGATTCATATCAGTCAGGATGACTGCGAGGGATGCGGCGCCTGCCGGGCAGCCTGCCCGGCAGGTGCCATCTTCTGGAACGGCAGCGGTCTGGCCGAAGTCGATCCGGACCGCTGCCTCACCTGCGGTTACTGCACTCCGGTCTGCCCGGTCCGTGCTGTGATTCTGTATTGAAAGCAGGAAATCGGGCTGCCCGCATGAACGGGAAACCGGAATGCGGCAGCTTTTTCTGTCGTGCGCCCGGTTCCATGCAGTGAACGGAGTTAATGCAGTGAACGAAGTTAACCGAATTTGCAAAAACGAAAAAACGGGTTAACGTGAATGGGAAAAACGGAGGCTGACGGGTGCCGTGCGTCGCGAAAAGAGCCAAAAAAGTTAACCACTTTGCAGCTTTTTCGGCCAGCCGGTTAAAAAAAAGAAACGGCAGCGGCGGCAGAAGCCGGAATCGGTTAACCTGAAATGCAGAATTTCCAGAAATGGTTAAGTGGATCCCGGGATGCGCCCGGGATCCGCGCATGAACCGGCGATCCATGCACAGAAGTGCAGAAAGAATACCGAAATACAATAAACAGGGCCCGCCGCATGAACGGGCTTTACCCGTTAGGGCGGCAGGCCCAAAGATCACGGTTTTATTTCATTTTACTTTTCGATTTCGCCGGGCCAGTCCAGGATTCCGCCGAACTCCCGTATGTCGGAATATCCCAGGGCTGCCAGTTTAGCGGCGGCCTGTTTGCTGCGGTTTCCGCTGCGGCAGTAGACCAGGATCATCTGCGCCGGATCCGGCAGAACTTCGGCCGCGGTCTCCGCTGTGATCGACTCGTTCGGCAGACAGACCGCTCCCGGAATATGGCCGGCATCATATTCATCCTCTCTGCGCACATCCAGGATCACATAATTTTCTTCTGTTTCCATCAGGTTCTGCGCCTGCTCCATGGTTATCTTCATATACTCGTCCTCCTTCACTTCGCCATCACTCCCGCTCAGTCCGCATGCCGCAAGCAATCCGCCGCATAAGGCCGTCATCATGCAAAGAATCAGAGCCGGCCGGATCTGTTCTGAAAAGCGCAGGATGGATTGAAACACGCGCCTCACAGCAGTTCCTCCCACTGTGCTTCTTGAAATCCCACCAGCACGCGGCCGGGCCGCCCGTCTTTTTCGTCTGTCAGCAGCACCGGTCTCTTCACCAGCATGCCATCAGAAGCCAGCAGTGCAATCTGTTCTTCTTCCGTCATTTCCGGCATCCGGTCTTTCAGCTTCAGTTCCTTGTACTTCAGGCCGCTGGTGTTGAAAAACTTTTTCGCCGGAATCCCGCTGGCGCGGATCCACTCACGCAGTTCCTCCTCTGTGGGATTTTCCTCTTTGATATCTCTCTCCTGAAAAGGAATCTGCCGCTCCTCCAGCCATTTTTTTGCCTTGCGGCATGTGCCGCACTTCGAATAACAGATCAGTTTCATCTTTTTCTCCTTTCATTCCGGCTCTCGTGCCGTTTTCCATCTTTGTCCGCACAAGGCAGACCGCGGTTGACTTTTCGCGCATGACGCAATAAAATGGATTCATTGAAATCATATCAGTAAAGGAGTTTCAAACATGTCTGCGCTTTCGTCACCTGCTGCTGCAGCCGTCCTGGCCACAATTTCCTGCGCCCTCTGGGGCAGCGCCCCGGTATGCATTAAACTGGGCTACGCCGCATTTCAGATCGACCCGTCAGATACCCTGTCGATTCTTGTATTTGCCGGATTCCGTTTTTCCATGGCAGGTCTTCTGGTAATTCTCTTCTGCAGCCTGCGGCAGCACCGTCCCCTTCTGCCGCGCCGCGAATCCTGGCGTGCTGTCCTGCCGCTGGCTCTGAGCCAGACGGTGATCCAGTATCTGCTGTATTATGTCGGTGTGGCCCATGCTTCCGGCGTAAAAGCCTCCGTGCTGTCGGCTTCTGGCAGTTTCTTCAGTGTCGTGATCGCCTGTCTCATCTTCCGGCAGGAAAAACTGACCATGCCCAAGATGGCGGGCTGCCTGACGGGATTCGGCGGGATTCTTCTCGTCAATCTGGCCGGAAGCGGCCAGGCAGAAGCCCTTTCTCTGCATATGACGTTTCTGGGAGAAGGCTGCGTGCTTCTTTCCACGATTTCCGGATCCGTCTCTGCGGTGCTGATCCATCACTTTTCCCGGCGCGAAGATCCTGTCATGCTCAGCGGATGGCAGTTCTTTACCGGCGGGCTTCTTCTGCTGTCAGCCGGCCTTCTGGGCGGCGGGAGGCTGCCTGTCATCTGCAGGCAGGGCCTGGCGCTGCTGTTTTATCTTGCCTGCGTATCGGCAGTGGCCTATACTCTGTGGAGCCTGCTTCTTTCGCAAAATCCGGTTTCCCGCATCGCTGTCTATAACTTTCTGATTCCGGTGTTCGGGGTGATCTTTTCCGCGCTTTTCCTGCATGAATCCGGTGTGTTCTCCCTGCCTACCCTGCTTTCTCTGCTGCTGGTCTGCGGCGGCATCTGGATGGTAAACCGCAGAAAGCCCGAGATCCGTGACAAGCGCAACGACTTATCTCGCTGAGAGTCGCGATGCAGATTCCGATGGAGATTCCGGCGCAGATCCGCCGGCAGGCGTCAGTCCTGGCAGAACGGCTGAAACGCAGATGGCAGCGGGATCTCCTTTTCCAGCTGATCCCGGCTCACCCAGAGGAATGCCTGACGGCTGTCCCCGACGTTCTGCCGATTCATCTCTCCGTGCTCCCGGGACATCTCTCCGCACCCCTCTGCCGCACAGGTTATATAATATCCGGTCATATCCCACTCCACGTGACTGAAAACATGTTTATACTTCCTGGAACGGGTCACATCCACCGGCCGGCAGCCCCAGGCTTCCGCCTGGCTGACCGCCTCCGCGGCGGTCAGGAGCCGGGGAACCTGCGGGAACTCGTACAGGTTCCCCAGCAGGCTGCCTGCCGGACGGCGGCGGACCGCAGCGCGGCCGCCGCAGGACAGGATGAAGACGGTCCGCTGCTCCTGGCGGCGGGCCTTCTTCTTTCCCTTCGCGGGCAGCTCCATGGCCCGGCCGGCTGCCCGCGCCCGGCAGCAGCCGGACACAGGACATGCATCACAACGGGGCTGTCCGTTGGGCACACACACAAGTGCACCCAGTTCGATAAGCCCCTGGGTGAAATCTCCGCACCCTGATTCAGGGTACAGTTCCGAAAGAAGTTCTGTGAAATGCCGCTTCACCGGTGCGGACTTCACATTCCTTTCTTCCTCTGTGATCCGTGCCATAACCCGGAGCACATTGCCGTCCACAGCCGGCGTCCGCTGATCGAAACAGATCGAAGCGATCGCGCCAGCGGTGTATTCGCCGATTCCCGGAAGCTCCCGTATCTCCGCCAGTGTTTCCGGGAATCCGCCAGATCGTTTTTCGACGATCTGGCGCGCCGCTTTCTGCAGATTGCGAACCCGGTTGTAATACCCCAGTCCCTGCCAGAGTTTCAGAAGCTGTTCCTCCTCTGCTCCGGCCAGTGCTTCGATAGTCGGCAGCGACTTCATGAAACGAAGATAATAATCCCGGACCGCCTCCACCCGGGTCTGCTGCAGCATGATTTCCGAGACCCAGACGTGATAGGGGTCTGTGTCCCGCCGCCACGGCAGATCCCGCTTATTTGCACGATACCAGCCGGTCACGGCCTCCGTGAAGCTGCAGTCCAGCGGAAGTGCAGCCGCACCGGCGGGCTGTGCCGGTCTGTTCTCATTTCCGGTTTTTCCCATCGCTTCGCGTTTCGTTTCCTCCATGATCTTCCTCCAGCCATTGCACGGCGCGTTCCATCCGCTTCATGGCCTCTTCCACCAGCGCGCGGGGCATGGCCGCATTGATCCGCTCATACCCCTGACCTTCTTCACCGAAGATATATCCTTCATCCAGTGCCAGATGCCCTGCCTGCTGCATGGCCTGCTTCAGTTTCCGGTAATCCGGCCGGCCGTCAGCCGTCCGGCTGCAGTATGCTCTGAGGTCAATCCACACCAGGTAGGTTCCCTGACAGTCTGCCACAGCAGCCTGCGGCAGATGTTCCCGCAAAAACTGCCGGATATACGCAATATTGTCGTCCAGATATGCCCGCAGCTGGTCCAACCAGTTTTCACCGTCCGTATACGCTGCCATAGCGGCACTCATGCTCAGAGGATTCCCCATGAAAAGATCCAGCTGATCCATGGCGGTTTTCTCCCATTTCTTTCGGAAATCCTCACCGGGGATGACGATATTGCTGATGGAAAGTCCTGCAAGATTAAAGGTTTTGGTCGGCGCTGTGCAGACTACGATCTTTTCGCAGAAATCCGGACAGAATTCTTCTGCCAGTTTCAGCAGCGGAGTATGTTCTATGCCGGTCCGTGTCAGATCGCAGTGGATCTCATCACAGATAATCCACTTGCCATATCGTCTGCAGATCTCCAGAACCTGCTGCAGCTCCTGTCTGGTCCAGACACGGCCTGCAGGGTTATGCGGACTGCAGAGGATCATCCCTTTCACACTGTCATCCGCCATCGCTTCTTCCAGCCCCTGGAAATCCATCCCGTAATCGAAACGCTGCGGATCACCGTCTGCCCCCTGCCTGCGGATCAGCGGACTGTTCACAACTTTGCGCCCGTTGGCGCTGATTGCACCCATAAACGGGTAATAGACCGGTTTCTGAACCACAATGCCGTCGCCCGGCTCTGTCAGCGCCTGTATCAGGATAGAAACGGCCGGCACCACACCTGGGCTGAACACGATATGTGCCGGATCGATTTTCCATCCGAAGCGCCGTGAAAACCAGCCCGTCACCGCATCCAGATACGGTCGGCTTTCGAAGACCGTATAGCCGAAAATACCATGATCCACTCTCTCATGCAGCGCGCGGAGAACCGGCTCCGGGCAGGTGAAATCCATGTCGGCAATCCAGGCCGAAACCGAATCCGGCGGACAGCCCTTCGGCATCTGATCCGTTTTGCATGCCATGGTTCCCTGGCGGTCGGTAATTTTGTCGAAATCATATATCGTCAAATCGCGATTTATTACCGGATGCGTGTTTTCTTTTGCTCTCATCTCATTATTCTCCTGCCTTTCCTCTTTTATTCACCATCCTGCTTCCACTTCAGGATCTCCTCCAGCCTTTCCTTCACGGCCTTTTCCCGTCCCTGCACGCCGGGGCGGTAATACCGCCGTCCTTTCAGAGAATCCGGCAGGCACTGCATGCGCGTCAGCTTCTCTTCTGCATCATGCGCATATTCGTATCCTTTGCCGTAGTCGAGTTCCTTCATCAGCTTCGTCGGTGCGTTGCAGATCTGCTTGGGCACCGGTTCCGCCGGCATACTGCGCACATCCTTCTTCGCCTTTTCGCAGGCCATATATAATGCATTGGACTTAGGTGCCATGGACAGATAAACCGCCGCGTGAGTCAGATGAACGTCACACTCCGGCATTCCCAGGAAGCGGCAGGCCTGGTAAGCCGACACGGCAACCTGCAGCGCACCGGAATCGGCCATCCCCACATCCTCGCTGGCAAACCGGACCAGACGCCGTGCGATGTACAGAGGATCCTCCCCGCCGTCCAGCATGCGGCAGAGCCAGTAAATCGCCGCATCCGGGTCGCTGTTTCGCATGGATTTGTGCAGAGCAGAGATCAGATTATAATGTTCTTCTCCATTTTTATCGTATAACAGCGATCTGCGATTCATGCACTGTGCCAGAACATCTCCGGTCACATGCACCGTTCCGTCGTCTGAAACATCGCCGTTGAGCACAGCCATTTCCAGTGTGTTAAGAGCAGTCCGGCCGTCACCGTTTGCGAACCTGGCTACTGCAGTGATATCCTCTTCTCTGATCTCCACCTTCATGTTTCCCAGTCCCCTCGGGCTGGACAAAGCCTGGTGGAGCAGACGGCAGAGATCCTCCTCTTCCAGCGCCTTCAGCACGAAAACCTTGCACCGGGACAGCAGCGCCGAATTAATCTCAAAGGAGGGGTTCTCCGTCGTGGCGCCCACCAGAAGGATGCTTCCTTTTTCCACATAAGGCAGAAACGCATCCTGCTGTGCTTTGTTGAACCGGTGGATCTCATCGATAAACAGCAGCGTCCGCACGCCCATCTTCCGGCTTTCCTCCGCCCGTTCCATGACGGCACGGACTTCTTTCATGCTGCTGGTGACGGCGCTGAACTCAATATAATCCGCTTTCGTTTTCCGTGCGATAATTCTGGCCAGGGTTGTTTTTCCCACACCCGGCGGCCCCCAGAAGATCATGGAGGAAATCTGGTCCTTCTCGATCAGCTGTCGCAGAACTTTCCCCGGTCCCAGCAGATGCTGCTGTCCCACATATTCCTCCAGCGTTTCCGGCCGGAGCCGGCTGGCCAGAGGAGCAGTTGTCTTCCGGTCATCAAACAGGCTCATCTGTTCCATTCTTTCTGTTCTCCCTTCTCCCCTGCCATCGGGAAAAATTTACGGTATTCTTCCTGAAACACGCTGCCTTTGCGCCAGATAAAGCAGAATTCGTGCCAGATATCGAAATCCTGCAGCCATACTTCCACCAGACTTCCCGAAGCCAGCTCTGCCTGAACAGCACGCTCGTACAGGAAGGTGATGCCGCAGTCCGCCTCCGCCAGGCTTTTAATGGCGCTGATGTTGCTGATCTGGATCAGATTGGCAAAATCCTCCAGACCGTAGTTTTTTTCTTTCAGATTCTTTTCCAGAATCTCGCGGGTTCCGGAGCCTTCTTCACGGACCAGCAGGTTTTCGCCCAGCAGGTCCCGCACCTCCGGCACGCCGCTGCCTTTTTCTTTTTTCGCCTGCGCCGCAGCAAGGCGGCGGGCTGTTCCCGGCCCGCAGACGCAGATGTACCGTTCTCTGGAATAGACGGCATAATCATATTCTTTCTTTTCAAAATACCCTTCCACCAGAGCAAAATCAATATTTCCCTGGTCCAGAAGTTCTGTCAGCCGGCGGGTGTTCGCCACTTCCACCATGATCCTGTCCTCCGGATGATCTTTCAGATACGCTTCTACACGATCCGCAACCAGCGTTTCCCCGATCGTCAGCGTTGCCCCAAGGCGCAGCTGACGCCGTCCGCCTGCAGCCCGCACGGTTTTGCGGAGAAATTCCTCGTCATGGACCATGGTCGTCGCAACACTCAGGATCTGCTGGCCGGCCTCCGTCAGGAACATTTTCTTTCCTTCATAACGGAACAGCGGGGTGCCGTATTCCTTTTCCAGCCAGCGGATATGCTGGGATACGGTCGGCTGCGTGATGGACAGGCTTTCTGCCGCACGGGTGAAGTTCATATACTGGCAGACTGCAATAAAAGTGTATATGCGAAAATCCAGCATGCTGTCACCTCGTCCTCTTTCTCTTTTTCTCCCTTACAGATCCAGTATATCATAAAATATTATTATTGTTAAATATATTTTTATAATTTTACTTTATTGTATATAAGTATTATAGTGATACATGGAAACAAGTTCAATTCACATACTATTACTATATAGAAAAAGGAGAATACGCCATGAATTTCATCAAAGAAAAAGGCAAAGGCCTGCTCCTCTGCCTTCTTATCGCCGTGCCAAGCTGGTTTCTGGGTCAGCAGTTTCCGATCATCGGCGGTCCGGTCATCGCAATTATCGCAGGCATGATCCTGACGCTGCTGATGAAGGACAAGTCTGCCTTTCAGTCCGGAATCACGTTCACCTCAAAAAAAATTCTGCAATGGGCAGTCATTCTGCTGGGCTTCGGTCTGAATCTGAATGTCGTGATCACCACAGGCCGTCAGTCCCTTCCGATCATTATCGCCACGATCACCACGTCCCTGGTGATCTCGTATGCACTCTGTCGCGTGCTGCATATGCCATCGAAAATTTCCACCCTTGTCGGTGTCGGCTCCTCGATCTGCGGAGGCAGTGCTGTCGCCGCCACGGCACCGGTTATCGATGCGGATGATGAAGAAGTTGCCCAGGCCATTTCTGTCATCTTTTTCTTCAACGTGCTGGCGGCACTGATTTTCCCGGCACTGGGAAATGCAATCGGTTTTGATACCACCAGCGGCGAGGCTTTCGGCATTTTCGCGGGCACTGCAGTCAACGACACTTCTTCCGTTACTGCGGCGGCATCCACCTGGGACAGCATGCACGGTCTGGGTTCTGCGACGCTGGATAAAGCGGTCACCGTAAAACTGACCCGGACCCTTGCCATCATTCCGATCACGCTTGTCCTCGCATTCTGGCAGGCTCATAAAGCAAAAGCGGCGGCTCTGGCTGCAGCGGAAAGCGGTTCCGCCGCAGACGGCGCGGAAGGAGCAGGCTCCGGCTTCAGCTTCCGGAAATCTTTCCCGTTCTTCATCATTTACTTCATCCTGGCGTCGCTGATTACCACAGTAGCAGGGAACTTCGGCGTACCGGCTTCGTTCTTCGCGCCGGTCAAGACGCTGAGCAAATTCTTTATCGTCCTTGCCATGGCAGCCATCGGTCTGAACAGCAATATCATCAAGCTGATCCGAACCGGCGGCAAACCGCTCTTTATGGGCTTCTGCTGCTGGGTCGGCATCACAGGCGTCAGTCTGATCATGCAGCATCTTCTCGGCCTCTGGTAAAGAGATCTGAGAATCATTCTCGCACACGAAAAAGGCAGCCTCACCGGCTGCCTTTTCGAGTTTAACTAAATAAGAAGAATAGAAACGAATATGTGAAGTTGTTACTTTTCATTTGTATGGGATGTATGGGATGTCATGTATTCTGTACTATTACTTCTGTACTGTGCTGCAGGTCTTCCAGATGCCCATCTTCTTGGCCGCTTCAATCAGTTCATCTCTGAAGTCAGGATGTGCGATGGACACCAGCAGTTCTGCTCTTTCATATGTGTTCTTGCCCTTCAGGTTCACTGCACCGTACTCTGTTACGATGTAGTGCACGCCGCTTCTCGGTGTGGAAACGATCGAACCTTCCGGCAGGGTCGGACGAATCAGAGACTCTCTGGTTCCATCCTTCAGCGTTCTGGTGGATGGCAGGCACAGGAAGGACTTGCCGCCGTTGGATTTGAATGCGCCCATTACGTAGTCCAGCTGGCCGCCGGTTCCTCCGATGTGCTGCAGACCTGCGGATTCAGAGTTTACCTGACCGAACAGGTCAACCTGCAGGCAGCTGTTTACAGAAACCATCTTGTCATTCTGGCTGATCACATCTACATCGTTTACATATTCAACCGGTCCTACCTGCATCATCGGATTGTCATTGATCCAGTCATAC